>JAFMRP010000533.1 GCA_017354095.1 Ktedonobacteraceae bacterium | reverse complement strand
AAAATGCTATCAGGGCGCAGATCTCGGTAGGCGCTCTTCTTAAAGCCTGGTTGCTGCGTCAGATATTCCAGCGCGTTGAGCAACCCTCCCAGGATTTGGAAACGCGCAACCAGGTCAAAAGGAATGCGTTTCAACTCCTCCTCTGAAGTCTGACCCTGCGTCTCTCCTGTGAGGAGTTCGCTCAAAAAAGCCCCTGGCCTGCGAGCTAGGATGACATAGAGGTGATCATCCATCGATTTAAATGTGCGGTACTCGACAATGTGTTTATGCTGGGCAAAACGAGTCAGAACATCAGCGTGGCGTAATACCAGTTGCTCTCGTTTGGCACGCTGGTCTTGTGAGGCCAGCACCTGCCCATATTCTTTGATCCAGACCGGATCTTTGAACACTTCTCCCTCGCCCAGATAGATTTTACAGTCGAGAAATGAATCGGTGTGATGTTCTCCAAGGAGAAGATACCCTTCGATACTGCGCTGATGAGGTTTGGCTGGCGCTTTCACTTCTGAAAGAAGGACATCGGCTACCTTTGCTTGTTGCATTGCGCTCAGATGCACCTTATTCGTGGGAGTGGCCGCGCGGAAGGCAGCGATCAGTTGCGGCAATTGTTCAATGCGACAGGCGCCCGCCGCTCCTTCAGGCTGTGGTCGTTGCGGATCTCCCCCGGCAAAAGAAACCTGTGGCCGCGTATCAAGGTCAATACTCGTAAAGACAAGTGCGGCGTAAATAGGCGGAGCAACGGGCAACCAACTCTTTTCTTTTTTCAGACGGCCCCCTAGTTCCTTTGCTGCATACCGATAGTTGGGCAGCGCATTGTGCTCTTCTTTCCATACACCATCGACGAACCGTCTCATCTTACCGTTGCTCCCCTCAACCTCTATGCGCTGCCCGCGCCAATTTTTAAAGTCAAGCAAGAAGATGGCATCCGGAAGCAGCAGTATAGCATCGATCTCGCGATCCATTGTCTGTTTGCCGATAAACATGGCCGGGAGGATATATCCATTCTCCCGGGAAAGAAGGCGTTGGAGATCCCTGATGGCCCGCTCCTCATCCTTTTTTATATACCTCGAGCCAGCAGTGAGTTTTATCTGTAGCATCAGTGTCGCTCCCTCAATGTTTTCGCTTTCGCGAAGGCAGCCTTTGCCGCCTTATTTCTGCCCAGTGCTTGTAACGCTTTGCCTTTGCCATGATAAAAATCTGCCCTGCTGGAATCAAGGCGAATGGCCTGCTCAAACGCGATCAGCGCTTTTTCGTAGCGCTTGAGAACAAGCAGAATCTTACCTTTCCAAAAATAGGCGAGAGCAAAGCCGGGATCAAGGCGAATGGCCTGCTCAATCGCTTTGAGCGCTTCCCTATGACGTCCCAGATCATGGAGGAGAAGGCCGTGGAAACCATAGTTTCCATAATAGGGCTTCAGGTGAATGGCCTGCTCAATCGCTTCGAGCGCTGCTTTCCTGAGACCAAGTTGCACCAGAACCTGACTTTTCATCTCATAGGCCTCTGCATGATTGGGATCAAGGCCAATAGCCTGCTCGATCACTTCGAGCGCTTCCTGATATCGCTCACGCTTAAACAAATCTTTCCCCCGCGCGACAAGGTTCTCAATACGATCGGGATCAGGTTGTATAGCCTCCTGATGCCGCTTGAGCGCTTCCAGAACTTCATCTGCTACCAACTCCAACTGGCTGGCAAGGGGAATGCCGCGTCTACGCTCTGGTTGTGCTCCACTGCTCCTGGCAGATTGTATCCCCTCTTCCAGAAGATGCGCAGGTATATTGTTAGGATCAAGGCGAAGAACCTGCTCAATCGCGACCAGCGCTTCCTCATAGCGCCCGAGCGTATAGAGAATCTGGCCCTGATCAAGACGTGAGGCTATATTGTCGGGATCAAGGCGAAGAGCCCGCTCAATCGCGACCAATGCTTCCTCATAGCGTTCAAGGTGGTACAGAGCCTCTCCTTGCGACCGATAGAGTTCTGCGTCGTTTAGGCCAAGTTGCAGCATCTGCTCGTAGACGTCCAGCGCTTCCTCGTCCCTCTCAAGCACCCTCAAAACAGCACCTAGATTGTGATACAGACGGGCATCATTGGGATGAAGACTCACACCGTTTTGAAACGTTGCCAGCGCCTCCTCATAGCGCTCCAGTAGAAAGAGAAGGGCGCCCTTGTTGAGATAGGCTTCAGCGAGAGTAGGATCAAGGCTCAAGGCCTCTTCAAACGCTGCCAGCGCTTCCTCATAACACTTCAGTTCAAACAGTATTCTGCCTTTATTGTGGTGTGCACGTGCGTAGCCGGGATGAAGGAGAATAGCTTGTGTAAACGCTATGAGCGCTTCCTTATAACGCCTGAGTAAAAAGAGGTGAGTGCCTCTATCATTATGATAGGAGGCGTTATGGGGATCAAGGCGAATGGCTTCCTCAAGCGCAGCCAGTATTTCCTCATGCGGTTTCCCTTCTTCCAGCGCTCCCTGAAGGCGATCGAGGGTATCTACTGGAGTGGGAATGGACTCCTGCTCGAACGCTGCCAGCGCTTCTTTACCGGCACTGAGAACACGTTCTATTTTCCTTTTTATCCCATATGCGCGCGAATCATTGGGATGAAGATGTATGGCCTGCTTGATCGCTCTGAGCGCTTCCCCTGGACGATCGAGTAACAGTAAAACTTCTCCTCGCGCGACATAAGCGAACGCATCGTCGGGTTGAAGGCGCATGTACTGTTCTACTGCGTTCAATGCTTCCTCATAGCGCTTGAGGGTAACGAGCATACCTCCTTGATGAAAATAGGCATCAGCATTCTTAGGATCAAGGCGAATCACTTGCTCAAGCACAGCTACTGCTTCCTCAAGGCGATCGAGCCTTCGCAGCGCTCCGGATTGCATAAGATAGATCTCAATCAGGTTAGGATCAAGACGAATAGCCTGTTCCAATGCATCTATCGCTTCCTCAAGGCGATCGAGCGTGAAGAGAAGCGCGCCTTGCTTCGCGTAGATCTCAGCACGATTGGGATCACGGGACAAGACCTGTTCATACATTGCCAGAGCCTCTGCATAGCGACCGAATTCAGACAAAATATCGCCTCGCTGAGCATAGGCATCCACAGGCTCTGGATCAAGCTGGATACTCTGCTCAAAGGCAACCAAGGCCTCTTCATAGCGCTTGAGGGCCATGAGCATGTTGCCCTTATGGTAATATTTACGGGCATCGTAGGGATCAAGACAGAGAGCCTGTTCGAACATCGCCAGCGCTTCCTCTGGACGATCGAGGGCGATCAATGTCTTCCCTTTGTTAAAGTAACCCTCTGAGCTCTCTGGATCAAGGCGAATATACTCTTCAAATGCGGCCAGCGCTTCCTCGTAGCGACCGAGCTGGAACAGCACACTGCCCTTGTTGCTGTATATCCGAGAGCCATTAGGATCAAGACGTATCACCTCTTCATAGGTTGCCAGTGCTTCTTCGTATTTTCCCAGTTCATTGAGCGAGTGCGCCCGATTCGTTAGGATGTGGTGTCTGGGAATGGCCCGATGGATTTTCTCAGAACGTGGGTAGGGACGGCCTAGCTGGCGCTGGTAGATGGCTTTCAGCTCATGTGCGACTTGCAGCATGCTGGCCGGACGATCTTCTGGTCGGGGCTGGAAACAGTGTCTGAGTACCTGCTCGATTTCAGGTGGCATCAAGGGAATAATCTCCCCTTGGGGCTTGTACCTGTCCAGCGCTTCCAATGCCATTATTCCTGCTCTCCAGGTCACGCCCCCGACAAACATCTCTAAGACCGATACGGCCCAACTCCAGATATCTGTCCTACGGCCCAACGTCTCCCCTTCATACTGTTCAGGGGAACAGTAGAGTATCGAGTATCCTCCTGAAGTAACCGGGATGCTGTGCTCTCCACTCTTGTCCGTGTGCTTGCCAGCCAGCGCTCGTGCTCTGGATAACCCAAAGTCTGTCACTTTGGCGATGCCATCTCCTGTCATCATCACGTTGGTCGGTTTGATATCCTGGTGAACTAATCCCTGCTCATGAGCGGCATGGATGCCCCAGGCCATCATAATGGCAACATCAAGTATTCGTGCCAGAGCATTCGTCTGCCCGCCCTTGTAGAGTTTATGCCGCTGTATCCACTCTGCGAGACTGCCTCCCTCGACATATTCGGCAAAGATACGTGGGATGTGACCAAGCGTGAGGATATAAGAGCATAGAACAATGTTGGGATGTGGCTCCAGATGAACCCATGTCTCAGCCTCGCGTACAAAGTTCTCGATGTCTTCCTCGCTGGAGAACATCCCTGGCATGGGACTCTTCACTGCTAGATCGACGTGTTTCAAACAATCGTGGACTTGATACACGACCCCCATACCCCCCTTCCCCAACAGCCTGGTCACTTCGTACTCTTGGAGGATAAGATCACCGATCTGCCACGTTTCGGGTACGCTCTCGAAAGAGGTCTCTCTCTTCCAGGTGACGCGTATCTCCATCTGAGGCAGAGCCTCAGATGGGTCTCTCTGACTCATAGGCAACCTCTCATGACTGATACAGCCTGCTCGGCTCACTTTAGCACATGAAATCCGTTATTTCAATATAATCGCCGTAGCCCCTTGAAAATCC
>JAFMRP010000532.1 GCA_017354095.1 Ktedonobacteraceae bacterium | reverse complement strand
AGATCAAAGATTGGGGCGATGACATGCTTTCCTCATCGAGAGATTGACGAACCATTGGTACGCGAAAGGGCGAGGATGCTCATGACCACACCGGAAGTGCAGGGCATTGACCTGCCTCTGCCGCAACTTAGTCGGCAATGTGCAGGACAATGCGCCCACGTCCATGACCAGTTTCACACAATTCATGAGCGAGTTGTGCTTCGTGCAACGCAAAGACGCGCCGGACGGTTGGTCGGGCGTGTCCCTCGTCAATCAGCTGCACGATTTTGCACAGGTGTTCGCTATTCGGAATGGTCTGGTTCATGCTGGCACGAATGCCAAGCCGCTCGGCCAGTTCTACCGACGGCTGTTCATAAATCGAGATCAGGGTGCCCCCACGTTTGACGAGCTTCATCGAACGGAGCAAGGTCCCTCCCCCAACAGCATCCAGCACGAGATCTACGTCACGAACCACCTCTTCAAAAGGCGTGGTGGTGTAATCAATCACCGTCTCGGCTCCCAGAGATCGCACAAAATCCACATTAGCGGTTGAGGCAGTAGCAAGCACCCGCGCACCCTTCCAGCGAGCAAAACAGCACTCTATCTCCCTCTTTATTATATATGGATTTATGCTTAATAAGCAATTTCACTTGAAAAACACAAAAAGTAATGCTATACTATCTTTGTAGTAATATGTGCTTTATAATAAAGCTGTTCATGAGCCAGCGCTGATAACGCAGCACTTTCCCGTGGAGGTCTCTATGCACAAAACGCTCCATTACGCCTCTGGCAAATTCCCCATGGCCTCCCGTCACCCTCACCTCGTATCTGCATCCCTCGATGGCCATACATGCACATCAATCTCGTTTTATTTCCACCAATGCGAAAATCCTCTCAGCCAGCCTCTGGAGGCGCTGTGGAACTTGTGGAGCTTGTGTGGAGCTTGGTGGAGCTTGTGTGGAGCTTTGGATCGGCCTGGGAAGCGGCCGTGGAACTTGGTGGAGCTTTTCGGTACGAGTTTTGGCAAAAACGCTCTTTCCTGGTCTCAGCGTATAGCGCTTCTCAACCAGCTTTCTGGAGCGGCTGTGTCGGATACTCCCAACCACCTGAGCCAAAGGTCAGTCGCGCTAGCAGCGTTGGCCGTCTGGACAAGAGGGTCAGCGCTGAGGGTTGGAATACCAAAGGGTGTGTATAGTTGTGCCGGGTTTATGTAGGGTTTGTGTAGGGTTGCATCAGCCTCTGGAGCGGCCGTGTATAGTTGTGTAGGGTTTTTGCACAAGTTTTTCAAACTCTCCACTTTCACACAAACTCACTTCGTAAAGCTTGACAGAGATCGCTATTCTCTTTACACTTGTTCATATGGGCAAACGAACTGTTCAACATATCAGACAACCGGGCGAGACGACGCTCAGTGGGAATGGCGGAAATGTCCCCTCCCCTATGGTCGAGCGGGCCTTTCGCGTGCTCGACCTGTTGAGTACCTCGGAAACAGGCATGACGCTCTCCGAACTGGCCCGTGCGATGGCCATTAGCAAAGGGAGCCTGCACGGCTTGCTCAAAACACTGGAGACCATCGGCGTCATCGAACAGTCAGAAGAGCGGCTCTACGCTCCCGGCCCACACCTCTACGAACTGGCGCAGCACTACGCGCAACATGCTGGCCTGCGCCGCTTTGCCATTCCTGCCATGCAGCGCCTCGCCCAGCAGACAGGCGAGACGGTATTCCTGGGGCGCGTGGAGCGCGAATGCGTTCGCATTATCGAATGTGCGCAGTCTGAAGATGCGCTGCACATCACGGCACAGCGCGGTACTCGCGTGCATCTGCTGGCGGGCGCCACGGGTCGCATTGTGCTCGCGAACTGGCCACTGGCACAGCGCGAGGAATATCTGCGCACCCATTCCCTGCCCGCGTTCACACCACGTTCTCTGACCAACCCTCAGCGTTTCCTCGCGGCTGTGGAAGAGGCTGCGCGTACTGGCCTTGGCAAAGACTACGAAGAATATCTGACCGGGGTGAATGCCGTTGCCAGCGCCATTCGCGGTCCCAGTGGCACTCTGATAGCACTACTCTGGATTGTTGGCTTTGCCGCGCGCTTCGATGAGAGCGCCATGCAAACCGCCTCCCAACTGCTCTATGCGGAGGCGGCACAGGTATCGCGTACTCTGGGCGCGGGGCCATAGCCTGTCTGAAAGGCATGAGCATATGCGTGAACTCATTACGCTGCACGTCAATGGGGAAAGCCACGAAGTGGCGGTCCTGCCCCATCACACCCTCCTCGAAGTGCTGCGCGAGGACCTGGGGCTGATCGGCACCAAGCATGGCTGCGAGTTGGGCGAATGCGGCGCCTGTACGGTGCTGCTCAATGATAAGCCGGTGCTCTCCTGCCTGCTCCTTCCCATTGAAGTGCAGGGACAACGTATCACGACGATTGAGGGACTGGAGCATAACGGCACCCTGCATCCCCTTCAAGAAACCTTCGCGGAACTGGGAGCCGCTCAGTGTGGCTATTGCACGCCCGGCATTCTGCTCTCTGGCGCCGCCTTGCTGCGCGAGCATCCCCACCCTACACGCGAACAGGCGAAAGAAGGCCTCTCAGGCAATCTCTGCCGCTGTACTGGCTATACTAAGATCTATGAGGCCGTCGAACTGGCCGCTCAGCGTATGGGACACTCCAAAGAGGGAAACAACCTATGAACAGGCAATCTCACACACCGCCTTATCGCATCATTGGTCGCCCTCGCCCAAAGGTCGATGCCTATGAAAAGGTCACCGGGCGCGCGCGCTATGCTGGCGATATATCGCTCCCACGTATGCTCTATGCCCGCCTGCTGCGCTCTCCCCATCCCCATGCTCGCATTCTTTCTATCGATACCCACCAGGCCCTGGAACTGCCCGGCGTTGTAGCCATCCTGACCGGCGAGGATCTGCCCCAGGCATTCGGCATTCTCCCCTCCAGCCAGGACGAATACGCGCTGGCAATCGATAAGGTACGCTATGTGGGCGATCCTGTGGCAGCCGTGGCAGCCCTCGACCCCGATACGCTCGAAGAGGCGCTCAGGCTCATTCAGGTCGAGTATGAGGTGCTGCCCGCTCTGATGAGCATCGATGAAGCACTGGCACATCCCGAAGTCAAAATTAGCGATGAAGCACGCATCGGCAATGTTCATAAAGCCGTCTCCTACGAGTTCGGCGCAGTCGAAGAGCAGTTCGCGCAGGCCGATTACGTCCGCGAAGACTGGTTCTACTATGAGGGCAATAACCACGCTCCAATAGAGGAACATGCCTGCGTCGCCGACTGGGAGCCCCATCCTAACGATCCCGTAGGAGGCCGGCTGACCCTCTGGTCATCGACGCAGACGCCACACTACGTTCATCGTGAACTGGGCAAGGTGCTCAGACTGCCCCTGTCGCATGTTCGTGTCATTGCTCCCAACGTTGGCGGAGGCTTCGGTGGCAAGTCTGACCCCTTCTCTCACGAAATTTGCGCCTGCGAACTCGCTCGCCGCACCGCTCGCCCGGTCAAGATAACCTGCACCCGCGAAGAAGTCTTTCTCATTCATCGTGGTCGCCACCCGGTCAAAATGTGGATCAAAACCGGGGTCAAACGCGATGGCACGCTGGCCGCTATGCACTTTCGCTCGTTTCTCGACGGTGGCGCCTATGGCTCCTATGGCGTTGCCACTACGTACTATACCGGCGCGCTCCAGACGGTGACCTACAAGCTGCCCGCTTACAAATTTGAGGGGATGCGTCTCTTTACCAATAAGCCACCCTGCGGTCCCAAGCGCGGCCACGGTACAACACAGCCGCGCTACGCCGTTGAGGTCCATCTTGATAAGATCGCCCATGACCTGGGTCTTGACCCCGTCGAACTGCGCCAGCGCAACCTGATCGAGCCGTATAGCCACACTATCAACGGCCTGCGCGTTACCAGTTGCGCGCTGGATGAATGCCTCAGGCTGGCAACGGAACGCTCGGGCTGGTATGAGTTTCATGCTGGCCGGCGCCAGGACAATGGCGCGGTAAAGTATGGCATGGGGATCGCTGCCTCTTCATATATCTGTGGGGCGGGCAAACCGATCTACTGGAATGACATGCCCCATTCAGCTGTGCAGGTTCGCCTCGATCGCGGTGGCGGGATAACTATCTACTGTGGAGCTACGGATATCGGTCAGGGCTCGACCTCCATCCTGGCCTATATCGTGGCCGAAGAATTGGGTATCGAGCCAGAACATATTCACCTGTCGACTGCCGATACCGCCTTGACTCCGGTCGATCTGGGCTCGTATTCTAGTCGCGTCACCTTTATGGCTGGTAACGCTGCTATTGCCGCCGCGCGCCAGCTCAAAAGACAACTCCTTGCCGCCGTCGCGGCAAGGCTGGACATACCGGAGGAGCACCTGGTTGCGGCAAATGGCATGATCTTCAACGAGACTGACCCCGGCCAGGGGCTCTCCTTCGTTCAGGCCGTCCAGCTGGCCGAGGCCCGCTACGGCGCCCTGGTTGCGGCGGGCTCGTATGCTCCACCGGAAGGTATTCACGGCGACTATAAGGGCGCGGGCGTAGGGCCCTCCCCCGCCTATTCCTACTCTGTCTGTGTGGCGCGAGTTGCCGTC
>JAFMRP010000531.1 GCA_017354095.1 Ktedonobacteraceae bacterium | reverse complement strand
ATCAGCGTTATGATCCCCATATACTTCAGCATCATCTAAAATATATGGTATCAGCCAGGCAAGGATAGCTGGTGGAAGTTGGGGATTGGATGCGAGAGAAAGCAGCTGGTCATCTCCACTCTGCGCCCACGTTTGTGCCCACCTGGTCAGCAGGTCTGAAGGGGTTTGGGGATTCTCGGCTAATATCCAAAGGTCATCTTGTAGTAATGCGTTGTTGGCAAGGTTCCGTATGAGATCAGCAGGGAGCTGCGGATTACTCGCCAGGCTTGTCAGAATCCTCTTGACGGGCTCCTGTGACAGTGTCGCAAGCGTTTCTGGGGGGAGGCAAGGATTGCGTGCTGCGCAGGCACGTACGTCCGATTGCTGATCCTGGGCAAGCATCTTCAATAACATCTGTGGGGTGTGTGGGTTCTGGGCCACACACGCTCGTACCGTCTCGTCCTGGTCGTGTGCCAACCACCGGTAGAAATCGTGCGGCAGCTGCGGCAGTTGCGCGACTCCTCTCCGCACCATGGCATCCTGGTCGTGTGCCAATGTGTGGAGATCATGTATCGTGGCATGTGGATGACTGGTGGTGGTATGACGTATAAAAGGGTCGGCATCTTGCATAAGCCGGCGGAAGAGGTCGACCGGTATATTTCTGTTGCGAGCAATGTCCCAACGAATGTGTCCTGTGCTGCTGTGTGCCAGCTGTTCGAGGGTCACTACCGGGGTCTGAGGATGGCGAGCAATAATGCGTTGGATATCTTCATCTTCGTTCTTGGCGAGCCGGCCTAGTAGATCGCTGGTGACGCCTGGACAGTGGGTGAGGACCGTATCAACCAGTTCCGTGAACTTTTTATGGTCGTCGTACGATAGCTGCTTCATGTGCTCCTGCTGGGCCAGAAGCGTGTGTTCAATGGATGCCAGCGCCAGTGGTGGCGTCATCGTGGCAAGAGCGATGAAGGTGGTGGCATCATAAAGAGCAGGCTGGTAATCATCGCGTGGGCTGATGGAAAGCGCTTGATCGAGCTCAGATCTCCCATGTTCATCTATCTCACCCGATGTTTGGACATGGTTTCGTACTGCATCTAGTATGTATTTTCGTGTGATATCTAATCGTTCTCTTCGTGTCATACGTGCATGTATTTCTGGGTGTCCAGTCGTGATAGGAATACGTCCGTCCTGCAACTGGCATAGCCAGCTTGGTGGGATCGTTTCACAACGCAGAAGAGATAACCAGGCCTCGGCAGATATGTCCCGGACAAAGGCGGGGTGCGTCATCATGAAAAATGGGAACGCCGGGTTGGTCAGAAACTCCTGTGGAAACGCTTTCGCGAGTTCAAGTAAAAGAGGGAGCGGCGCATTGGGATTGCCCGCAATAGCGCGGTTCAACCTTTCGTCCTGCCGCGAAGCCAGTTGCTCGAGCGTTGCCGCAGATGTGGCCGGGTTCGCAGCAATCAACGGCATCAATATGGGATCAAGCGCCAGCTCTGCGAGCCGCGCTGTTGGAGTGTCGATACTGCTTGCTTCTGTGGCAGAGGGATGTTCAGGCGGTTTACTCGTCATTGGTCGTATAGCTCATATCTCTCTGAACTTGTCGATGAATCACGTGATAGTGGAAGAAGTATACCAGATGGGAACAGGCATATCACCTGTCCCCGATATCTACTCCTCGTTTCTGCAGATGCGTACCCAGCACCCCGGCATAGGCAAAGAGAGCGGGAACCCCTCCTGAATGCAGCAACAGAATATGCTGCCCGGCAGACCAGCGCCCCGCCGCTTGATGCGCCAGAAAGCCCGCCATCATCTTGCCTGAATAAACAGGATCGAACAGAATACCCTCTGTTCGGGCCATCAACATAATGGCATCCAGGCAGCCCTCCGTCGGATCACCATATCCACGCCCGACAAATCCGTCGTGAACCTCGAACGCCCCACGCGCACGCTTCGGATCACGATCAAGCAAACGACCAATCTCCATCCACCACATCTCTAGCCGGTCATAACATACTTCCCGCTTCTGATTGACGCTGATCCCAATAAGAGGACACGTAATCCCTCGCTCCCGCAGGGAGAGCAGTAATGCCGCGAAGATGCCACCCGTCCCAAATGGCGCATAGATAGCGTCCAGAGAGATCCCCTGTTCCGCGATCTGATCTGCTATCTCCAGTCCACAGCGAACATACCCGAGACAGCTATGCGGGGTTGTACCACTGATAGGAATAACATATGGCTTCTTCCCCTGTTCACGCAAAGACTGGCACACACTCTGCACATACGGTTCCAGATCCCAGTGGCTGGCCGCTTCCACAAGATGCACCTGCGCCCCCATAAGGTAGACGGTGAGGAGATTGCCCTGCAGCTCCTGGTACTGATCACGACTCAGCACTACCACACATTGCATCCCTACCTTGCGCGCCGCTGCGGTCGTCAATCGCGCATGATTGCTCTGTGCGCTGCCACAGGTTACGAGCGTATCTGCCCCCTCCGCCTTTGCACGCGCTACTTCGTATTCCAATTTGCGCGGCTTATCTCCGCCAAGCGTCAGGTCCGTCAAATCATCCCGCTTGATATACATCTGCGGACCCAGTTCTGCACTCAACGATGGCAATGCCTGCAACGGGGTAGGTAAACGTGTCAGCGAAATCCGGGGATAACTCTCCAGGACATCTTCCAGCGATCTACTCATGTTCCTCTCCATATTCAATTCACAAAATTATAACGTTTTTCTCTCTGCCTATCTATTTATTAATACACGTGAACGTACCTCCGTAAAGACCCCAGGAGCTTCTACGTCGTTGCCAACGTGAACCGCGTCTCGTTACACTACCCGGTAAAAGGATCGGGAAAGGACATTGGTGAAGAACCACTTGACACACACTTTCTCCCGGTATATTATATGGACATCCAAGTAATGAAAGGGAAAAAGGATGGATCTCACACTCGTTGGTCACCTGATTGGAGGCCAGTTGGTGCGAGCTGAGAAGGCGCATCACCGCCTCGGCAGCGAACGGTTAAAGCAATTTGGTCTGTACACCGGTCAGGAAATGCTGCTGCTCTCTCTTCGATCAGAAGATGGCATGACGCAATCACAACTGGCCAGCCGGAATTGCCTGGACCTCTCCACGGTCACGAAGGTCGTGCAACGCATGGAGCGTGCCGGGCTGGTGCAACGTTGTGTCGATCTGGATGATGCACGCATTTCACGGGTCTATCTCACTGAGCAAGGACGCGCGCTCTGTGAACCGGCCTGGCAGATGTGGCTCGATTTAGAGCAGCAGCTCACCGAGGGCTTGACTGAGGCGGAACGCGTCCTCCTGCATCGCCTGCTGGCGACTGTCGCCACGAATTTAGAGCGGTAGCGGTTCGCGCCTCCCTTTTTTTTATTCCGATACTTGGACGTGCAACTAAATAGTTCGATCGATCTCTGGAAGAAACAGATCTGCACCACCTTGTGGGTACCATCTCGCCTGACACTCACGTCAGGCACATCAGAAAGGAAGAGATACTTGATGTCTACGGAAATGAAACGAACTATTCTCGATCCGATTACTCCGGAGAATGCTGTGCTGTTGATTATCGATCAACAAGAGGGGCTGCTGAGCAGAATCTCCCAACCAGAGCTGACGCGAGCCAACCTGCTTGCTCTGGCCCGCGTCAGCCGCATGTTAGGAGTGCCAGCAGTCATGACGACCGTTCTAGCGGCCGGTTCTAATGGGCCACAGCTTGCTGGCCTGGGCGAAATTTTTGCGAACCAGCCGATCATTGACCGCACGCTCGTCGATGCCTGGAAAGAGCCACGCGTCAAGGAGGCCATCATGGCGACCGGGCGCAAGAAGGTGATCATCGCAGGTACCGGTTTTGAGGTCTGCGCCCAGATTCCTGCGTTGTCTAGCGCGGCGGAAGGCTACGACACATACGTGGTTCTCGATGCCTGTGGCCTCTTTTCGCCCTCGCCCTCCGTCGCGGCAATTAGCCGTCTGAGCCAGGCCGGCGTGGCCCTGGTAGACACAAGACCTCTCGTCCTGGCGATGATGGCTGACAACGCTCATCCCAGGGCCAGGGAGATCTACGCGACTCTGCCTGCGGGCCTGGTCAGGATGGACAGTGCCTCCTAAAACACACACACACCCCATCTCGCCCAGGAAACATATGATACAGGAAAACTCCTGGGCGAGGTGAGATAACCCATCACCAAAAAATCAACAACATCATAATCTCAAGATTGACATTGTGTCGAGAGAAAACGGAGAAAGAGAAGAAGACTCTCTTTCCTTAGCTGAAGCGTTTAAGAGGAGAATATCAAAGCATGAACGAACATGAGTGGATGGACTATAATCGTCAATTGATCGAGGAGTTCCGTGCTCATGGGGGCGAGGTGCAAGGATGGGCCCCCTTGATCCTGCTGACCACCAGAGGCGCCAGATCAGGTCAAACTCGCATCTATCCCTTAATGGCTGTTCCCGATGGAGACCATTACATTGCCGTTGCCTCCGCAGGAGGCGCCCCTAAAAATCCTCAATGGTACCACAATTTGCTAGCTTATCCTGATGTCACTGTTGAGGCCGGGAAAGAAACATTTCAAGCAACTGCGCGATTGCTCACAGGGAAACAACGG
>JAFMRP010000530.1 GCA_017354095.1 Ktedonobacteraceae bacterium | reverse complement strand
TTGGGGGCGCTGCCCCCAAGCCCCCGCCAGGGGACTGGCGCCCCCTGGACCCCCTGATTGGAATACAAAGGGGTGAAGGGTTCTGGTACCGGTTTTTGGGAAATGAGGATAGGATGCGGCTGGAACTCGCGGTGAGGAGGTGTGTTTTGGGTGAGTCTCGTATAGTTTCTGTTGAGGCGCATCCGTATCGGGTGCCGCTGCGGGGAATGTCGACGGCGCATGGGGAGATGAGGGTGCGGGAGGGAGCGCTGATTGAGCTGCGAACCAGCGATGGGCTGACCGGCTGGGGAGAGATGGCGCCGCTGGCGGAGTTTGGTGGCGGCACGCTGCCCGAAGTGCTGGCGGAGTTTGCCGCGTTTGCTCCGCGACTGCGTGACAAGGATCTCGATGAGGCGCTGATGCACCTGTATGACCAGCGCCCCGCTTTGTCGCCGGTAGTATGCGGGCTGGAGATTGCCCTGCTGGACGCCCTGGGGCAGAGTACAGAGCATAGCGTTGCCAGCCTGTTGAGCAGCTATGGAGAAGAGACAGGGGAGGCGCGTTCGGTGGTGGCTGTGAACGCGGTCTGTGGAGCGGCGAGTCTTGAGGCTGTGGTGGAGCAGGCGCGTGCGGCGGTCGCGGCGGGCTTTCGCTGTATCAAGTTGAAAATGGGCGGGCGAGCGCTCTATGCCGAGATTGAGCGCGTAGCGGCCGTGCGCGACGCCATTGGTCCCGCGCCGCGTCTGCGGCTGGATGTGAATGAAGCCTGGACACTTGAGCAAGCGCGAATAGTGCTAAAAGACTGCGCGCTCCACGACATTCAGTATGTTGAGCAGCCCTTGCCGGCTGCCGACCTGGATGGGATGCGCGAATTGCGACGGGTGGTGTCGATACCGGTTGCCGCCGATGAGGCGCTGCTCGACCTGGCGAGCGCGCGCCGGGTGCTGGCGGCCCGGGCCGCCGATGTGCTGGTCGTGAAGCCGCAGATGGCGGGTGGGCTGATGGCCGGCCTGCGTATGATCCACGAGGCCGATCGTGCCGGTGTGCGCTGCGTCGTAACCAGTTCGATGGAAGCCGGCATCGGCGTGGCAGGGACGCTGCACCTGGCCGCCGCCGCGCCTGAAGTGACGCTGGAATGTGGTCTGGCCACGCTCTTCGCATTGGAAGATGATCTGCTCGCGCAAGAACTCGTCGTGGAGGGCGGCATGATGGCTGTGCCAGAAGGTCCAGGCCTGGGTGTGCAGCCAGACAGAGCCGCACTGGAGAGGTACCGGCAGCGTGGCTAGAGTGCTAGTCTTGTTTCCTACACTGGGAGTTGGTGGACAGAAATGTAGGGCCACCCCTTGCGGGTGGCCGGCTCCCCATCGCCTTCTGAGTGGCCCTGTATGTGCGAGGTTGAAGTATGCTGGATAACAGTGTGAAATTGCCGGACTGGCTGGCGCGCTGCGCCGAGAATTTTCCGAAGCGGCTGGCGCTGCGCTGTGGGGAAGAACGCTGGACGTTCGCCGAACTGCACCAGCGTTCAGAACAGATGGCGCGGCGCCTGGCGAGCATTGGCGTAGAAGAGGGGAGCCTCGTCGCGCTGCTGGCTGTGAACAGCAGCGGTTTTGTGACGATTGTGCATGCTCTGACACGGCTGGGGGCTGTGCTGGTGCCGCTCAATACACGCCTGACGATACGCGAGCTTATCTGGCAGCTTCAGGATGTGGGCGCGGTCCTGTTGATCTCTGATGCCTGGCATGCCGAAGCCGCGAGCGAGATAGGACTTGCTATGCCTGGACTGGCGCGAGCCACGCTGGCCGCTAAAGCGAGCGGTGGCGAACATGTGCTGGCGGAACTGCCCGAAGCCGCGCTGGCGCCGCGCCGCGAGATTGATCTGGAAGCGCCGCAGGTGATCATGTATACCTCTGGTACGACCGGCACACCCAAGGGCGTGATTATTACCTATGGTATGCAGTGGTGGAACGCGATAGGTTCGGCGCTCAATATGGGACACCAGCCGGACGATTGTTGGCTGGCCTGCCTGCCACTCTTCCACATAGGAGGCCTCTCCATTCTGATGCGCAGCGTTATCTACGGCATCAGCGTTGTGCTTTTCGAGAAATTTGATGCCGTGGCCGTCAATCGCTCAATCAGAGAGGACCGGGTAACCATGATCTCGGTAGTAGCGGTGATGTTGCAGCGCATGCTGGCCGAGCTGGATGAGCGAGGGGAAGCGCTGGATCGTCCCTATGGGTCTGCCGCGCTGCGCTGTGTGCTGCTCGGTGGTGGGCCAGCGCCGCGCCCGCTATTAGAGGATTGCGCGCGGCGGAATATCCCGGTCGTGCAGACCTATGGACTGACCGAATCTTGTTCGCAGGCGGTGACGCTCGCGCCCGCGGAGGCGCTGCGCAGGCTTGGATCGGCTGGTCGTCCACTGCTGCCGGTGCAGCTGCGCATCATGCAAGATGGTAAATCGGTTGGGGCCGGGCAGCCGGGCATGATTATGCTAAAGGGACCCACAATCACTTCTGGCTATGCGGGGCGGGCTGAAGAGACGGCGCGCGCGTTTCAGGACGGCTGGTTTGCTACAGGGGACCTGGGCTACCTGGATGATGAGGGCTATCTCTACGTGCTGGACCGGCGCAGCGACCTGATTATTTCTGGCGGCGAGAATGTCTATCCCGCCGAGATTGAGGCCGTGCTGCTGGCGCATCCCGCCGTCGAGGAGGCGGGCGTATGCGGTGTGGAAGATGAACGCTGGGGGCAGGTGCCAATCGCTTTTGTGTGTTTGCGATCCGGGCACAGTGCGAGCGTAGAGGAACTGCTGGCGCACGCTCAGGCACGCCTGGCGCGCTATAAATTGCCGCGCGCGCTGCATATTGTCGAGCGCCTGCCGCGCAATTCAGCCGGAAAACTGCTGCGGCGCGAACTTATTCACCTCATTTTTTGAAACTCATCTCCTTCATTTTTACCTCTTTTCATCGTCAGTTTCATATGCTGATGTCGTGTGCATATGCCAGTGCTGTATGCATATACATAAAGGTACTTCGAAAAGTATGCGCTTTACAAATGGAGATGTTTTGACTATATAAGTATGCAGTAGATGATGGTAATGAACAGGGATAGAGGAGGGAAAATTTGCCCTCGTTACTCGTTAAATAATCAGGCTATTCTGCATGAAATATAAAGAGGAAACGCACGATGCGACAGGAGAATGGCGCGGAACTGTTTGGACCTGATGATCCACGCAGTGCGAACGTTGGTATGATTCACGTGTCCCCGTCAGATGACAGGCAGAGTATTATGACGGCAATCCTCACCCAGGACAAGCTGGGGCGCAGGCATACAGTGTTGATCATGCCTGATGAGAACGCCGCTTTTCGGCGCACCACGGATTTCGCGTATCTGAGAAACCTGCTGCAGGGGCTGAACACACAACTGGTCATTGTGGCTTCGCCCAATACCCCCATCGCGAGATTCGCGCAGCGCCAGCAGTATCCGGTCTTCCGCTCGGTAGAAAATTATGCCAGTTATGCCAGGACCTTTATCAGTGAAGACCAGCCACCCGTTACGGAGGAGCAAGAGGAGCCGGCTACGCCAGACTCTCCTCAGCCCGCGCCAGCCCCATCTGAACAGCCAGAACCAGTAGTAGTGGAGAGCGATCAGATGCCGACGCAGCCCCTGGACCAGCGCGGCCAGGAGGCACCCTGGTCAACATCGTTGGGAGAGGTCGAGGATGACGTACCGGTGCCGTTGCGGCCGCTAGAGGCAAGGCCGCTGGTGGTGAATGAGCCAGCAAGCCCCGGGCCGTTGATCGCGGCGACCGACATCGCGCTACAGGAAGTTCCAACTGGTCCAACGCCACAGCCGCGACGCAGGCGCACGAGGCTTCTTTTGGTCTCCGCCCTGCTGCTGGCGCTTTTTCTCCTGATTGGTGGATCGGTACTGAGTGTTTTTGCTGGTATTGGCCCGTTGGCCCGGCTTTTTCCGGGCAGTGCGGCCAGTGTGACCATTACAGCGGAGAAGAAGCTATTCAAAAACGTATACGCCATTTCAGCGATCACGTGGGTGCCTGACCCGGCGCTGCACCAGGTTGCCGCGCACTTTGTCAGCGTGAATACGCCGTCCCAGACAAAAACGGTGCAGTCCACCGGGCGGGGCATTACACCTGCCACGACGGCACAGGGTACGCTGACCTTTTTTAATGCCCTGTCCTTTTCGCAGCATATTCCGGCCGGGACCATCTTCACCGATCAAAAAGGGGTTCAGGTTGCTACCGATGTCGCAGTGACCATTCCTCCAGCCAATCCCCCGACTGAGGGTAGTAGCAGTGTCCCGGCGCACGCGCTTGTGCCAGGCGCGCAGGGCAACATTCCAGCCACTGACTTTAAGGAGGCAACCTGCTGCCATGCTGGTATCACCTTAACCAATCGTGACGCCTTCAGCGGCGGGCAGGATGCTCGTCCCTACGCCTATGTGCAGCAGAGCGACATCGACATGGCTGCCAGCAGCCTGGCGGCGCAGTTAACGAACGATGGCAAGAAGGCTATACAGGGAAAGGTACAGAAAGGCGAGCAGCAGGCGGGTGAGACCAGGTGTACCGCCAATTCGGGCGCCAGTCACGACGCTGGAGAGCGCTCCAA
>JAFMRP010000529.1 GCA_017354095.1 Ktedonobacteraceae bacterium | reverse complement strand
CAGGGATAAGTTGCAGAGCTTGACCGCTATCTCTTTTTCAGTCTATCTGAATCGGGGCGAGGTAGCAATATCATTATAGGCGATAGAGGATTGCTTTGCCTGTTTTCGGGCGAAATTGTCGCTGCTTCTGCCGGCGAGGGGAGTGGGGAGAAGGTGAGCCTACAGGTGCCCTGTGAGACAGGAAATATGATACTCTTAATATGGGGGTATCAAACAGGCGATATGGTCAAAGCGATGATGCCTCAAGGGAAGCACAAGGGGACCTATGAGGGGCGTATTGCTATTCGCCATCGCCCAAGTTTCCGTCCTGGCAAGATCGATGTCCATCCGAAGTATCTTCGTTCCGTCCATCGTGCAGACGGCTATGAGTATAGACAGAAAGGAGAGGTGGCGTTTCCTCCCACCGCCTGAAGGCTGGTGGGTCCCCACGCCGCACGTTTTATAGCAATGACAACTGACAATCCGGGCGTGATCTTGCCAGCCGACCTGGTTCCTGATCCAGGTCAAGGGTATTGGAGCTATCAAGAGTATGCCGCTCTTACAGATGAAAAGCAGAGCTACGAAATCATGGATGGAGTTTTGCTTATGCCGCCTTCGCCTAATCCAGTGCATCAGAGCATTACTGGCAAGATCTATCTGTATCTCACCCAACATGTAGAAACGGCCGGATCGGGTAGAGTCTATATGGCCCCTCTTGATGTAGAGCTTAGCCCTAAGAGGGTATTCCAACCCAATGTGTTTGTGCTATTCAACGAAAGTCTGGGAAAAATCACAGCCAGCCATATTGTTGGGGCTCCTGACCTGGTAGTAGAGGTGACATCGCCTGGAACTGCTGCATATGATCGTTTGAGCAAGTGGAAGGCATATGCAGAAGCTGGTGTACGAGAGTATTGGATTGTTAATTCTCTAATGCAATCCATAGAGATCTTATCGCTAAAGTCTCAAGATTATGAGTCTCAGGGAATTTTTCGAGGGAAGGATGCAGTACTTTCGCCGCTGATTCCTGGTATAAGGACAGTTCGTGTTGAGCAATTTTTTGTTTAGCGGGAAGCGCAATTAATAAAGCGGGGCGTGTAGGAACGAAAATGGGTGTAACGGATTATATTCAAGGGGCGGCATTTGAGTTGAAGGAGGAGCTGTTACTGCGGCAGGGCAGCTATGGGGAGGCGTTGCAGGCCTGTGAGCAGGCACTAGAGATCAATGAGCGCGACGGCGCAGCGCTGTGCAACAAGGCGCTGGCCCTGTGGCGATTAAACCGGTATGAAGAAGCGTTTGCTGTGTGTGAGCAGGCCATCGAGTTTGCGCCGCGTAACAAGCGTTCCTATTTGCTTAAAGGGCAGATACTTATCAGTTTAAAGCGATACGAGGAAGTGCCCCGGGTGTGTGAGCAGGCCATTGAGCGCAACCTGCGCAGTGACCTGGCCTATGTCGTCAAGGCGATTGCCCTCAGCAAGTTGGGACGTTATCGGAAAGCACTGGCGGCGTGTGAGCTAGCAATCAGCATCAACCCGCGCAGTGGAAGCGCTTATCATCAGCGTGGATACGCACATTTTGAGATGGGGGAATATCAGGAAGCGCTGGCGGCCTATGAGCGAGCGTTCGAGATTAACCAGCGCGACCAGTATACCTGTGCAAGCGGGGCTCAGACGCTGTGGGCACTGGGCCGTCACGAGGAGGCAGTAGCCTGGTATGAGCGAGCGTTGTATGCGGGAGAGTTGGAGACCGCACGCTGGCCATACGACGTGGAGGCTCACGTGAACAAGGCGGCGGTTTTGATTGCACTGGGGCATTTTGAGGAAGCCCTGGGCACCAGTGAGAGGGCGATTCAACTGCATCCCGCTCATGATGGAGCGTATATACACAGAGCGGAGGCACTCAGCCAGATGGGCCGTCATGCCGAAGCGCTGCATAGCTGTTCGCAGGCGCTTGTACACAATCCACGCAGCCATCAGGCTTACGCGATCAAGGCTAATATACTACACATTGTTGGGCGTTACCACGAAGCGCTGACCGCCTGTGAGCAGGCTCTGAGCATCAACGCACATAATCAAATGGCGGCCAGTAACAAGGAGTGGGTTCTCAAAAAAATGGGGCGAGGAAGGTAGTAAGGGTAGAGTTTTGTGCTGTGCAGCAAATTCCATGCCAAACTATCGATATATAGCTACCAGCAATCAAAAATGTTGCATGGGTCTCTTTCCCTGTGCTATAATCCTACTGGTATAATAATGGAGAGAAGACAGACGGGAATTAGCATGGAAAAGAAGCCACAGCCCTCTGTTTTAGGATCTCTGGGGGCTTTGAGTGGAATAGGCTTTGTCATAGCCGTTCCCCCCGCTATACTAGCCGTCGCCGGGCACTGGTTGGACGGCATAACCCATACCGAGCCATTGTTTTTACTTCTTGGGCTGCTGCTTGGCCTGATTTCTGGAGCATATGGAGCATACCGTTTATTCAAAAGTGTTTTCATGTAAATAGACGGGGGCCATACATAAGAGAATCGCAGGTACCGGCACGGCTCGGCACTATTAGGGAGGAAGCCGAGTGCAACTGTGGAAACTTCCTGAGATAAGTATTGCCCCGGAGCAGATTGGCACGCTCTTCGGGTTTCCGATTACCAATACACTACTTGGCACCTGGATAGCCATTATAGTACTACTCATCGTATTTGGCTTCGGTTTGCGCAAGCGCAATTTGATCCCTTCAGGATTGCAGAATGCCCTGGAATGGATGATTGAATTTCTGCTGGGGCTGGTGGAGGGTGTATCTGGTAAGGAGAAAGGGAAACGTTTCTTCCCGCTGGTCGCCACATTTTTTATCTTCATCATGGTCGCAAACCTGCTGGACGTCATTCCTGGCGTTGACACGCTTGGGACAGTGCATGGTGCGGCTCACCCCGTACAGTTGGGTCCGATAGCGCTCCTGTTTGGTGAGGATTCAAACAAGCTCATTCCCTGGTTACGACCCGCGACCACCGATCTGAACCTGAACATCTCCATGGCGATTGTTTCGGTGGTGGCTACCCAGTTCTTTGGTTTCCATGTGCTGGGCAGCAAAGAGCAGTTGAGCAAGTACTTCAACTTCAGGGCGCTATTCACCAAGGGGCCAATGGGGCTGGTCGATGTTTTTGTCGGTCTACTCGAAGTGGTCAGTGAGCTGGGGCGCATCATTTCGTTCTCTTTCCGTCTCTTTGGCAACGTTTTTGCTGGCAGCGTACTGCTGGCGGTATTCGCCTTCCTGCTGCCGGTTGTCGCAACTGTTGTCTTTATCCCCTTCGAGATGTTCGTGGCCATCATTCAGGCCTTCGTCTTCTCGTTCCTGACGCTGCTCTTCATGGAGGTTGGAACGACCAGCCATGAGGGTCATCACGAGGCAGGGGAAGAGGTAGGAGAGCACAGCGTGGCCGCGGCCCACTAATCGAAGTCAAGAGTGTTATTCTCAGATTGATTGCTACTCGTCGAGTTTTTTCTCGCGATTGCATATTACTACCCATCAGAGAGATTATTACAAACATTCGTCCTTAAGGAGGATTTTTATCATGCCTATTCAACTTGCAGCTGGACTTGCCATTGGTCTGGGGGCGATTGGCCCTGGTATTGCGATTGGTCTGCTGGCCAGTGGTGCGATGGGAGCGATTGGTCGTAACCCTGAGGCGGAGCCGCTGGTTCGTACCAACATGATCCTGTCCATCGTGTTCGCGGAAGCTATTGCTATTTACGCACTGGTTGTCGCCCTGCTGATCCTGTTCATCAAGTAATTACGTGTCCCCTGCAAACATGGAGGCGTCGCGCATGCTTTCCTCCTCGCCGCATTCGCAGAAGGTTGAGAGAAACACAACATGCCGCGTCTCCGTGTTACGTGAGGGAAAGGTAGTGTAGCTCTACTGATGAAAGGGAGCCTTTATCATGCAATTAGCTTTTATACTTGCTGAAGAAGGTGGTCTTGGCGGGCTTGGTATCAACCTCTGGGCGTTCTTATCGCAGCTGATCAGCTTCATCATCGTCTTCATTATTCTGTGGAGATTTGTCTTGCCGGTCTTTATCAGGACGCTGGACAAAAGGCAGCAGGTGATCAGGGAAGGTGTTGAGAACGCTGAGCGAGCGAAGCAGGAGCTGACCCAGGCGACGGAGCGTGCTGAGCAAGAGTTGCTCAAAGCGCGGCAGGAGGCTCAGGTGATTATTGAGCGTGCCACCAAGGATGCCCAGCGGCTGGCGCAGCAGATTGAAGAGGAGGCGCGGGCACGAGCCGAGCAGTTTAGCCAGCAGCAGGTCGCGCGTATCCAGCAAGAGGCCAATCGTGCGCGTAATGAATTGAGCCGCCTGGTGGTGAACCTCTCCATCGATGCCGCGGGCAAGGTGGTTGGTAAATCGGTTGATAACAAAGATAACCGGCGCCTGGTAGAAGAATTTGTCACGTCTAGTAGTCAGGCGAGGAATAACTAATGCTAAAGGGAGCGATAGCGCGTCGTTATGCTGGAGCGATGTTCGACCTGGCCATCAAGCAAAATCAGGTGGATCGTACGCTTGAGGATATCCAGGGGATAGCGCAGTTATTGCATAATCGCAAGCTGTCCTATCTGCTGCGAGAGCCAAAGATCCCGGCACAGC
>JAFMRP010000528.1 GCA_017354095.1 Ktedonobacteraceae bacterium | reverse complement strand
CCAGAGCGACTCGTCCAGGTCGCGTGCGCTGGTGGTCATAATTTCGGCAAAGCGTAGCGCCACCAGTTCACGCTCACTGAAGAGGTGGCGGTGCTGATCGATGTGATAGAGTGCGTCAAGCAGCTCTTCACTGACGCCCATCTGCCTTGCCAAGGCAGTATGCGCCGCCATTCAGTAGTAGCAGTGGTTGACCTGCGAGACGCGCACTGCCAGCAGTTCTTTGAGCTGCGGCTCAATCGTTCCTTCGCGCATGGCGGCGGTGACCAGGCGCATGGTATGCTCAGTCAGTTGTGGGCGCTGCGCCATGGCGCGAAATAGCGTTTCCATGGTGGCGATGCTGCCATCCAGGGGCAGTGGCAGGTTGTTATCAAAAGGAATGCGTGGCATGGTTCCCTTCTATCACTATCCGGTGCAATCACACGAGATATATTTGGAAAAAGAGGCCAAGGGCGCGAAGGGCAACCTCAAGGGCCCCACACCACTCCCCACCACCCCTTGCCCCTACAGATACGCGGTCACTGCCTCGTGTTTTTTCCTCACAGGTCTCGTGGTTCTGCATTAATCTAGGTTATTTACGTATTCTAGTGGACAGGCTGCTGGTGTGCAAGTGTGGGGGGGTCAGCGGTTGTCGCCGTCGCCGTGGATCTGGCCACGTTCTAGCCTGGAGAATAGCTTTTTCAGGTTAGCGCTCGCCACTTCTTGCAGGGTCAGGTCCAGTTCTGTACAGATCTGGGTGAGGTACCAGAGAACATCGCCCAGTTCTTGTTTGAGTGCTTCACGGTCTTCTTCTGAGATCTTGCCGCCTTTGTCGCGGAAGATCTTTTTGATTTTTCCGGCCACCTCGCCGGCCTCGTTGGTCAGGCCGAGAGTGGGGTATACGATGGGGCTGTCCATAGAGATCCTGCCCCACGTTTTGCGCGATTCTCGCTGATAGGTTTGAAAATCCTGAATATCCATGATGTTACAAGGCCTCCTGTTACGGGTATAGTATACTAATTACCAGAGAGCAGCTTGATGCGTGCTTCGTCAGCTTGAACGGCGATTAGCCTGTGGCGGTTCCCCAGCTTGCGGCCAGAGAGCTGTGGACGGTGGTGACCGCGTAGTGCTGCTCCTGGAGGACTGCCAGTAGCTGTTCCAGGTGGTCGTGGTTGCGCGTTTCCAGCATCAGAGTGACCTCATTTTCTTGCAATGGCGCAGGCTGCAGCGTGCGATAGTAGGTCATCTCGCGCACGTTGATATCCAGGTCCGCGATCAGTGTGAGCAGGCGCTTTAACTCGCCCGGGCGGTCGGCGATCAAGGTGCGCAGGGTTGTGATGCGTCCCTGAGCCACCAGGCCATGCTCGATGAAGCCGCCGAGCAGATTGATGTCGATATTGCCGCCTGAGAGCAGTACCACAACATTTTTGCCTTCCAGATTCAGCAGGCCAGGATGCAGCAGCGCCGCCAGGCTGACCGCACCCGCGCCCTCCACCTGTAGTTTGCTGCGCTCCAGCAGGAGGAGTAGCGCACTCATTGTCTCTTTATCGTCCACCGTCACGATCTGATCCAGGTAGGAGCGCATAATGGCGAAAGGCAGTTCGCCGGGGCTGTTGATGCGAATGCCATCAGAAATAGTATTCAGATTGGGCAGCGTGATGATCTGGCCAGCCTCCAGCGAGCGTTTGGCGGCGTCCGCGCCTTCCGCCTGGACGCCGATAACCTGTACGTCGAGGCGGTTCAATTTAACGGCCAGGGCAATGCCTGAAATGAGGCCGCCCCCGCCAATGGGAACGATGATAGCGTCAACTGATGGAGTCTGCGCGAGGATCTCCAAGCCCAGGGTACCCTGTCCCGCGATTAGATCGGGATCATCGAAGGAGTGGATAAAGCTGGCGCCTGTCGCGGCCTGTAGTTCGCGTGCGTGGGCGTAGGCATCCTCGAAGGTGGCGCCATGCAGGATGACCCGGGAGCCATAGCCCTGCGTGGCCATGACTTTGACCAGGGGAGCCTGTTCGGGCATCACGATGGTTGAAGGGACGTTGAGAGAGCGCGCGGCAATGGCGACGGCCTGGGCATGGTTGCCCATCGACGTGGCGACGACGCCACGCGCCCGTTCCTCTGCACTGAGGCGGGAAATCTTGTAGGTGGCGCCGCGCACTTTAAAAGATCCTGCGCGCTGTAGATTCTCTGCCTTAAGGTAGATGTTGGCCCCTGTCATTGTGCTGAAGGTTTGCGAATGGAACATAGGGGTGATGTGGATAGAGTTGCGGATTACCTCGCGGGCCTGTTCGATGTCGTGTATGGTTGGAGCATGAGGTACTGTCCCCATGTGTATTTTCCTCCTTGACATTTCTCCCTCCTGGAGTGGTAGCACGTCTTTGATACTAGAGAGTTGGTGGCGCTTGATGCGGCGCGTTTTTATCATATCAGTTTTTGCAAGCGTATGGGGTGGGGCTGCAAAAATTTTTGGGGAATCGATGTAAAAAAACCTCCACACCCTCCACAGCGGCTTCTGGAGCGGTTGCAAACCCTCCACAGACCCTCAACCAATCCTCCACACCCTCCACAGCAGCCTCTGGAGCCGAGTGAGGTGATGTAGCCGCCTGGGGAGGCGGAATGAGTGTGGTGGTATGTTCTGCGTGGCACGTCGATTCATGGATGGAGGAGCAAGAAAACCAACAGAGCCAACAAAACTAACAGAAGTAACACTTGTAACGGAAGTAACGCTTTTTTGGGAGGGGAATAGTGTTAGTTCTGTTCGTTGCGGCTGGTTGCTTTTCACTGACAAGCTGTTGATGGAGTGTGGACTCCAAAAAAACTGTTACAAGTGTTACAAGTGTTAGTTTCTACCGCCTCTAGCCGCCCGCAGTAAGGAAGAACCTCCCGCTTCGAGCGGGGGGTGCTCACTTTTTAGATCATCCGTGTTATACTGGCGTTTGTATGAAACAAGATCTGGATACATCGGAATCGCGAGCGCAGCCTGTCGCCGAGCAACTGGGGGCAGCTATCGAAAGCCTGCTCTTTGTGGCCGGGCGGCCCCTGGAGAGGGCCGAATTGCGCAAGCTGTTGAATATCGCTGATGAGCAACTGGCGGGCGCGCTGTCTGAGCTAGAACAGGTTTTGAGCAGTCAGAAGCGCGGCATTCGTCTTCAGCGCCTGGGCGAGCAGGTGCAGCTGGTTACAGCGCCGGAGAATGCGCACTATGTCGCGGCCCTGCTCGGCCTGCCCATGACTGCCAAGTTGACGACCGCTGCCCTGGAGACACTGGCCGTGATCGCCTATCGCCAGCCGATCACACGTGGCCAGATCGAGGCCGTACGCGGCGTGAACAGTGATCGTGCCCTGGCCAGCCTGATACAATATGGGCTGGCTGTGGAGGTGGGGCGCGCCCAGACCATCGGTCGTCCCGCCCTGTTCGCCACAACGCCCGATTTCTTGCAACAGTTTGGCCTGACCTCCCTGGAGGAGCTTCCGGGGATTACCGTGGGCGATAAACAGGCCGCTGTTGAGCAAACCAGCCAACAAAAAGAAGACAAGGGAGCATAGCTTATGCGCATTGGCCGTCATATGCCCACCCGCTCGAAAATAGTCCAGGCTGCCATAACAGCGCAGCAGATCGGCTGTGAGGCTATTCAGATATTCGCCAGCAATCCTACCGCCTGGCGGCCTCCAACCGGCGGAGAGGCCGACTGCGCGGCATTCGCTCAGACCGCCAGAGAACTGGACCTGGACCCGGTAGTGCTGCATGCCCCCTATCTGATCAACCTGGCCGCACCCGACGAGAGCAACTGGGAGAAGTCCATTACGCTGCTGACCTGGACGCTCAAGCGCGGCGCACTGCTGGGCGCGCGCTACGTCGTTTTTCATACCGGCAGTCATCGTGGGGCCGGAGTAGAGGCTGGCTGCCAGCGCGTGGCGCAAGGCATCACCCGCATTTTATCTGAGACACCACCGGAGGTCATGCTGCTGCTAGAGAACGATGTAGGCGCCGGGCATTCTCTTGGGCACAGCTTTGAAAATCTCGCCGCTATCCTCGCGCTTCTACCCGCTTACCAGGACCGCCTGGGGATCTGCCTGGATACGGCCCACCTGTGGGGCGCCGGGCATGATATCTCCACCGCTCTGGCAGCGAGCCAGGTGCTTGACCAGTTTGATGCCCTGCTGGGACTGGAGCGGCTCAAGGTGCTGCATCTCAACGATACGGAGAAAGCGCTGGGCAGCCATCGTGATGTGCATGCGCGCCTGGGCGAAGGGATTATTCCCGAGGAGGGGCTGCGTGCGCTACTCGATGGCTCGCGCCTGGAGCATGTAGCGGTGCTCATGGAAACGCCGATTAAGACTGACGAGCAGGATAAAGAGGATTGGGGACACGACGCCGGAGAGATTGCCAAAGCCAAAAATCTGCTGTCTACTAATCTAACACACGATATATAGGGAGAGAGAAAACTCGGGGGCGAGCGAGCAGCCTCGAGGGCCCTGGCCTCCTTATTCCGACCACCAACGCCGAGCCTCTTGTCCAGACGGCCAACGCTGCTAGCGCAGCTACGAACGACGTTCGTCAGGCCGTCTGCGAGGAATCTGACGCGTCTCCTGCTGCGCAGTCAGGTGGTCGGAGCAGTAAGCAC
>JAFMRP010000527.1 GCA_017354095.1 Ktedonobacteraceae bacterium | reverse complement strand
TCCTGATAGAAAGTATCGCATCCGGTCGGCGGATGACGTGGTCAACCTCGTAAGACTGGACATGATGTACCTTGATCACGAGCAGATGCATGTGTTGATACTGGATACACGCAATCAGGTAATTGAGCATATCAAGAATTATAAAGGCACGGTCAATAGTTCGGTGCTACGCTCAGCAGAGGTATTTCGTCCGGCTATTGTGCGTAATTGTCCCAACATCATTGTGGTACATAACCATCCGAGCGGCGACCCATCCCCTTCGCAGGAGGATATAGAAGTTACGCGGCAGCTTGTGGAGGCTGGCCGGTTACTCGACATCGAACTGCTCGATCATATTATCATCGGCAACCCGCGTTACGCCAGCCTCAAAGAGCGGTTGTGCTGGTAAAAAGCGAGCAGGAGCACAATTATGCTTCTGCTCGCTTTTGCGAGATGGTGAGTGGCAGGCAGCTATCAGGCTTTGGCGGCCACCCGCTCGTTTTTGCGTTTTTTGGGACGTTCCTCGCCGGCTGGCCTGGCTCTCTCGCCCTTTTCGGTGCTGGGTTCGAGGGCAGTGTCAAGCACCTGGCGAATATCGGTGGCGAACACAAAGTTCATCTGCTCGCGTAATTCCTTCGGCAGGTCCTCAACCAGTTCTGGCTCATTCTTCTTTGGAAGAATAACTGTGTGAATACCTGAGCGATAGGCTGCCAGAACTTTTTCCTTCACCCCACCGATTGGCATAACTTTGCCCCGCAGCGTGATTTCACCCGTCATAGCCACATCTGAACGTACCTTGCGGCCGCTGGCAAGCGAGACCAACACCGTGGTCATCGTCACCCCTGCTGACGGTCCATCCTTGGGGATAGCTCCCGCAGGTACATGGATGTGGACATTCTGTCCCTCAAAAACTTTCTCAGGCAGGCCCAGAGAGACGGCATTTGAGCGCACATAGCTCAGAGCCGCCATGGCTGATTCTTTCATCACATCACCAAGCTGGCCAGTCAGAGTCAGGTTGGTATCTTTGCCAGGCATAACGGCGGCCTCAATGAAATTGATCTGGCCGCCTGCCGGTGTCCACACCAGACCGGTAGCGATGCCAGGTCGATCAATGCGTTCGGCAGCCTCTTCGAAGAAACGCTGGCGGCCCAGGTATTCTGGAACCTGCTCATCAGTAATGTGAATTGGCGTCTCGCGTCCCTCTGAGATCTGGCGTGCGACCTTGCGGCAGAGCGAGCCTACTTCGCGTTCCAGGTTGCGCACACCGGCTTCGCGTGTGTATTCGCGGATAACACGGCGCAGCACATCGTCGTCAAGCGTCAGTTCTTCGGCGCGTAATCCGTTTGACTCCATCTGTTTGGGCAGAAGGTAGTTGCGGGCAATATGTAGTTTTTGTTCCTCGGTGTAGCCCGAAAGTTCCAGGATTTCCATGCGGTCGCGCAGAGGAGCCGGGATAGGCTCCAGGGCATTGGCCGTCGCAATGAACATAACCCTGGACAGGTCAAAGGCCAGATCCAGGTAGTTATCGCGGAAGTTATAGTTCTGTTCGGGATCGAGCACCTCAAGTAGCGCGGAGGAAGGATCGCCGCGCCAGTCCGCTCCAACCTTGTCAACCTCATCCAGCATAATCACAGGATCGTTGGTATCAACGCGGCGCAGCGTCTGGATGATACGGCCGGGCATCGCGCCGATATAGGTGCGGCGATGGCCACGAATTTCCGCCTCATCGCGAATACCACCCAACGACATACGCGCGAACTTGCGTCCCAAAGCGCGCGCGATGGATTGGCCAAGGGATGTTTTGCCCACACCAGGAGGCCCAACGAAGCACAGAATTGGCTCGCGGTTAATCAAGCGCCGGGCGTCAGGATCTGCAAGTGGTTGTGTTGGGCGAACCTCCATCGTCTCTTCTTCCCGCTCAGCCTGCTCGCGGCTGTGTGCCAGTTCCTCGGCCTGACGCTCTTCTTTCAGACGCCGCACAGCCAGGTATTCAAGGATGCGCTCTTTAATTTTTTCCAGGTCGTAGTGATCCTGGTCGAGCACCTCGCGTGCATGGGGGACGTCAATCTTTTCGCCTGTGCTTTTCCCCCAGGGCAGGCTGACCAGCAATTCCAGGTAGGTGCGAATAATGCTGTATTCGGGAGAGACGGTGGGCAGTTTCTCCAGGCGTGAGAGCTCACGATTAGCCTCTTTTAGGGCCTCATCGGGCATCCGAGCCTCGTCAATTTTCTGCCGCAGCTCGTTAACAGTAGCCTGTTCCTCACTCTCCTCACCCAACTCACGCTGGATAGCCTTGACTTGCTCACGTAACAGGTATTCGCGCTGCATTTTGCCCATTTCTTCCTGGGCACTGGTCTGAATCTTCTTACCCAGCTCTAGGATTTCCAGTTCATGGGTCAGGAAGCCGCTCAGGGTCTGCAACTTGGCGCGTACAGAGTCGAGTTCCAGCAATCGCTGGCGGATCTCTAACTCCATCTGCACAAAGGTAGCAATGACGTAGACCACTTGACGCGGCTCTTCCAGGTTAAGTGTCTGGGCGGCAATGTGCTCAGGCATATTCTGCACGAGAGCGACCAGGCGCTGGAAGTAAGTGACGACGTTACGTTTAATGGCCTCAGTCTCGTTATCTTCCTCCTGGATATCCGGGATGAGTGTAACATGTGCCTTCAGATACGGCCTTTCCTGTACAAAATCGCCGATCCTGACGCGTTCCAGGCCCTGGACAGCGATCTGGATAGTGCCATCGGGCATGCGGAACATGCGACCAACGCGCGAGACGGTACCAACCTGAAAGATGTCGTCTGGCCCGGCAAGGTCCTGATCCGCTGACTTTTGAGCAATCAGCACAACGAGGCGGTGATCGCTGAGCATCACATCGTCGATCAGGCGAATCGAGCGTTCCTGCCCGATAGCCAGGGGTTGTACAGCAAAAGGATAAACGACCGTCTCTTTGAGGGGTAAAACGGGTAGAATTTCAGGGATATTCAGCCGTTCCTCCTCTGGAGAACGGTAGTTGCTATCTTGTGCCTGCGAATTGGAGGAAGTCAAGTCTTCATTCTCTGCCTCTATCAGCGCTTCTTCCGCCTCTGTGGAGGTCTCTTCCTCATCCGCTGGTTCCTGTTCAGGAGGCACCTTCTCATCTGCTGGAGCTTTTTCAGGTTGCTCTTCTTCCGACGCAGGTGTTTCTTCAGACTGCTCTTCTATTGATGCGGGCTGCGCATCGGCTGTTTTACCGCTTACAGGTGTATGTTGTTGATCTGACTGAGGCGTTTCGGCCGTTTTTCTGATCTCTTCTTGTGGTTGTTCGTCCCTAGATTCGGAACGGTCATGCTCAATGTAGTGCTTCTCCATAAGACCTTCTCTACGTAATATATGAGGAGTTGATGAGAGCTATTTTATGTCGTTGCTACGTTGAATACGGACGCGCTCTGGCTGACTGGCTGGTAATTTGGGTAAGTCCACGGTAAGGAAGCCGTTTTCGTAACGGGCCGTGACCTCCTCGCGATTGATTGGGGAGGTAATGAAGACCTCAACGCGAAAAGGGCCATAGCGAATTTGCGCTTCATGGTAGTACAGGTTCTCCTGGAGGGCGTGGTCGTCGTGCCGCACACCACTGATCACCAGGGCATCCTCGTAGAGTGTCACCTCAATATCTTCTTCCAGCATGCCAGCGAGCTCGATTTTGACAGTCATCATCGTAGCTGATTCTAGAATGTCAGCCAGTGGTCGCCACGTTTTTGAGCGATGCAGCATGGCCTGCTGACTCTGACGCAGCGCTTCTTGAACGAGCTGGCGATAGTGGCGCTCCAGCTGCGTTTGAGTGCCGTCGATATAGCGATATGTCACATGTCGATAGCGTAGTCGCATTTGTGTTATACCTCGCATGTGTGAGTGTGTGCTGAAACCAACGACATCGCCCAAATAGTAAAAAGGCAAAAGGAGCACAGAGTGCTGTGATCGCTGATGCCCTTTGCCTTTCGTGAGTACTCTGTGATAGAGAGACACTGTACCTTATTATGATCTACTTAAGCGAGTGGGAGGTCTTTTTCTCCTGCAGCGAGCGCCTTCTGGCATTCCTGGCAGATGTATTCGAACTCAGAATTGCTATCGGAGAGCACATCGCTCTGGACGACTCGTGCATACCGTCGTCGTGTAAGCTTATTGCACCGAGCGCACTGGACGTAGGTTCCCGCTATAGCAGTACGCCGGGTTCCGAGAACATCTTCCTGCATGGCCGACACCTGTCTTTCTTCATGAATGCTGGAAAACTAAGATAGCTATTGAAGACGTAGTGTTGCATGTTTTTCAGGGAATACCAGTGGACCAGACGACATTTGCAGAGCCAGCCCAACTCATTTGATTATGGCACGCAAGTCGTGAAATTGCAAGTCTCTTGCGGACCCAGTCCAGAGTCTTGTTACAAGAACTCCAGTTGTCGTTTGACGCGCCGAAATTGATATGCTACTATGTTTCTATAGTGCTCTTTGTGAGTTTTTACAGCTTATTTTGTGGCCGTACCGCACACTATAGGCGTGCTTTTTGGAGCCATCAAGTTGGACCATCAAGATCATACTGCTCGTTTGTCGTTTCCCTGGGAGACGACGTATGCTCTACCTGAATGGAGGGGCGGCGCTCCT
>JAFMRP010000526.1 GCA_017354095.1 Ktedonobacteraceae bacterium | reverse complement strand
GGCCCTTTCGTTCCTACCCCGATACTGAGCCTGCGCCAACGCCGTTTGGGGAGCTCGGCAATCACTTCAGCCACGGCTCGGGATTTGGGAGCTCCCGGCTTCAAACGCACTTTGCGTCGTGGTCGTCCTCCTGTCTGCTCTTCTGGCCCCAGCAACTCAGGCAACTCTGTCCACACACGAATGACTGAAGTCACCGCCAGCACATACCACTTGCCTGCCTGTTCAATCGTTTGGCGCAACTGGGGAGAACACCCGTAGACGCTATCGCCAGTCACCCACTGCATCGGCACTCCCATCTGCCACGCATGCTCAAGCATCTCAGAGGCTTGTTCAGGCTTGGTCTGAAACGTCACCGACTCCGGCACTTTAGCACGAGCTCTCAGCTCTGGGTCATCACACCAGTCTTCGGGCAAGAACAACCGACGATCCAGAAAGACATGCCCCCGGCTGCTGCTGTAAGTCAGCAAAGTCGCCACCTGGCAATTTTCCAGCTTGCCTACTGCTCCGCAATACTGTTTAGCTACCCCCACGGAGGCGCTGCCTTTCTTAGGGATGCCAGTTTCGTCCAGCACACCTATTGCCTCCTTCGAGCCTTTGCGTTCGATGATGAACTGCAGGAGACGATCCCGTGCAACTTCGGCATCCCAGGGTGTTCGATAGAGCAATCGTTGCATGCGGTCGGGCGTGCTGTCTGCAAGCTGCTCAGCCAACTGCCAGCTCGTTTTACGTTCGAGCGGGGCCAGCAGTCCACGCAAGTACTTGCGGGCTTGCTCCCTTGATTCGCTACGCACAAAGAGATCATCGAAACATCCACAAAACTCCGCAAATGATTCGACCCAACAAGGCAACTCGTCCTGCTCCATGGCTCATCTCCGTTTTTCCCTTCATTTTCCACGGAGATGATCAGGAGTGTCAACTACGGTAGTAGTACTAGTATGCGGTGCAAAACGCACGAATAGAGGAGAGAAGGCGCTTGAGAGCAACCTCTCAGTTTTCAGAGCTAGTTGCTTGCTCTTCTTGCTCTTGGTGGGGTTCCTCTTCTCAAGCTGCTTGCTTTTTGGCCTTCTTGCTTACCTGGGCTTGAGCGATATGGTGCAAGTTACTAGCGAGAATGCCAAACCCGATCCACCGTTCCATCCCCTCTTGCCCATGATAGTCACATCTGCTCAGCCCATAATCCCGACGTAGGCTCGCAATTCTCCCCTCAATGCCTGCACGCCAGCGATACGCCCTCTTCCAGCGCCGTGTCCGTTCGACCTCTTGCCGCAAGGGAGAGATCTTACCCACCGCTGGAATGGCCACGATCTCTACCCCCGCGACCATCGCTTGCACTTCCGTCTCCGCAGAATGCACTCCACGGTCTCCTGAAAGCCACCGTGGGGGATGATCAAAGAGATGACGATGATGTTCCAACGCCTGGAGTCCTTGTCCATGCTCATCAGGATGCTCTAACATCTGGTAGCGGGTCACAATCCCTCCCTCCACCTCGTCGAGTTCGACTTGCCGCCCAAACTCAACGGGAGTCCCTCCTTTGTGGCGCGGGATGATACGCGTGTGAGGCTCAAAGAGGCTGAGCACTTTGTCGCCTGCGGCCACTTGCTTGCCTTCCAGTACACGTGTGCGCGCTTGTACGACTACACGCTCTATGAGAGGCAGGACAGGCTCGACTTTTGTCACCAGACGCTCTGCCTGCTGCCCAGTCTGTCGGAGCAAGCAGGTGGCCACCTGCTTGGCTTGGCGTACCATCTGCTCAGTGGTCGTGATTCATTGCTGATAGAGGCTTCTCTGTTGTGCTACTTGCTGTTCCTGCTGCTGTTCTCCCATTTCTCCTCGTCGTACAAGCCGATGGAGTCGCTGCGCTATTCGCCGAGCACTGTGCAGTCGCTTCCGACAGGCTTCTTTTCCCCCTGTCATCTTCCCTTCTACCAAGGGTTTGGCCCGCTCGACAAAGCGGGAAAGCGCCCGCACCCCATCGACAAGCAAACCGCTATCGGTTGGATGGTGGATGCTGGTCTGGACGCAGGTACCATCCAGGCGCAGCTTCCTCCCTTTGATCACCTTCGCCTGGGCGGCTAGTTCAATGACTCGATCATTGAGTTCGTGCATGGTTTCAGGACGGATACGTTGTGCCCAACGAATCAAGGTAGTATCATCGGGAACATGTTCAAAGTAGACACGAGAGAACCAGCGCAGCACCAGGCTATCATTGACGCGGTCCTCGGTTTCCTGGAAACTCCAGTGGTACAGGTGTTTGACAATGAGCAGACGCAAGATGACCTCCACCGGGGTCGAGTGACGACCACATGAGAGCGTTTGGGGATGCCGCCGCGCCAGGTCTGCCTTAACCTGGCTGAAGAGTATGTCGTCATCGAGGAGTCTATCCAGATGTTTGAGCACAGGATCGGTCTGGGCTGCTACGCGCGGGAACTCGAACAAACACATCTTCTTCGGCATAGCTGGAAACTCGCATCTTGCGCTCCTCCTGTGCCTCAATTTTCTTGGGGATCTTGCTCTTTGTCTGTGTTTTTCGGCCTCTCTTGGATGAGGTGTAGACGCTGAGCACCTGCTCGGCGATCTCCTGCCTCGTCTCAGGCCGGATAAGCTGTACCCACCGAAGCAGGGTGGTATCGTCTGGGACCCGTTCCTCTGGGACCCGACAGAACCACTGTAACAGGGGACTCTGGCGGACCTGCTTTTCCGTTTGCTCAAAACCCCAATTGAAGAACTGTTTGAGCACAAACAGCCGTAGGATCACTTCTACTGGGGTGGAGTGGCGTCCGTGCAGCGTAGTTCGTCGATAGCGCCGTGCCAGGTCAGCTCGTACGTGGTCCAGCAAGTCTTCATCGTCGAGCAGCTGATCCAATCGTTTGAGCAAAAAGTCGCTCACTGTAGCTTCCTCAGGCGCCTGAGCTAGCTCCTCATCGAAGGGTGCGCGTGTGATCAGCATAACCTTTCTCTCCTCTAGAGCTTGTTTCTCACCTCTTTGTATATTTTACCACCAATTTATCTTCATCCTCCTGATCTAGAGCGGTCTCATCAGCCTGTTTTGCACCGCATACTAGTTCTAGTGCAGGTTCGAGAAAGCGCTTGTGTAATAAAAGAGCACCTGATAAACTGGGGGTATGAAATCCCCCATCTATGTTCGAGCCTTGAGTCCAGAAGAGCAAGCAGAGTTGGAAGCTGGACTGCGCTCATCCGATGCCTTTATCCTGCGTCGAAGCCAGATCCTGCTCGCCTCCAATCGCAAACAACGTCCCAAAGTCATCGCCCAGAATCTGGGGTGCGCCACGCAAACGGTGCGCCACGCCATCCATGCTTTTGAGGAGAAAAGCTTAGATTGCCTCAAGCAAGAGTCCTCCCTCCCTAAAACGGTGCAGGCCTAATTTGACCAGGCCAAGTGTGAAGCATTGCGCTCCATCCTACATAAGTCGCCGCGCATCTATGGGAAAAAGACCAGCGTATGGACCCTGGCGCTGGCCGCAGACGTCTGCTTCGAGCAACGTCTCACCGAGAACCTGGTGAGCATCGAAACGATCCGACAAGCGCTGCTGCGGCTGGGCGTGGGATGGCAGCGAGCGAAGCATTGGATTAGCAGCCCGGACCCAGATTACCTGAAGAAAAAAAACTAGGATTGCATTTTTCTCTGGGATAGCAGCCCCACCAAAGCAAGTAAGCAGTGTTCTGGATCTTTCCGAGGAGTTTGTCGAGTGGCGGCGGCAACGCCTCGATTTCTGCGACTCGTTCCAAGGAGGCCACAATCAGAGAGCGTCGCTCATAGAGTTTGAGGCCAGGAGCCGAAAGTGGAGGATGTCCATCGTCGGTCAAAGCACTTCGGACGGCAAGACAGTACTTGCGCGTCATCATCGCTTCCTCATCATCCAGGTGCTCGGTTTCCCGCTCAATCGGACGGATGCCGCGTACCTGCTTTTTCAATGCTTTCTTGGCGTGGCGGTCCGCCTCATAGATGGGTTTGGCCGCTTCACGCAGATAATGAAAGTGACACAACTGATGAGGAATATCTGGAAGTGCCGTTGCGACCGCCTTCCGAATGGACTTTTGACCATCTGAAATAACTCCACGAATGGGAACAGAGCACCTATTTTGTACTTCCTTGAGGAGCGTTACCAAGTCAGCCTCGCGTTCGCTGAGCAGTGGTCGAGCAAGCAGAATCTCGCTTGAAAGGCCATCACGAACCACCCAAAGCACTTCATGACCAATATCTGGTTTCAATCCATCTACTGCCAGCATAATAGATTCTTGCTTCTGCACAAGCAATTGGAGGTGTTCCCGGTCTGTCATGTGAAGCGTCACCAGCTCTTCATACCGTGCTAAAAGGTTGAACACCGTTCGTTCACCAATCGAGCGTCCTCGTTCATGCAGGCTCTGATGGATTTCTGCCAGACGTTGATGTCGTTGGTATCGTAGGAAGCCAACGAATGCAATCACATCCAGCCCATATTCTCCATGGGGTAATGCCCATGCGCCTTCCGCCTCTGGTCGATAGGGCAGGCGATAGCGCGGGCAGTCTGGGGAGATGCATCGGCGCACTGACAGGCGCAAACGATGTCGTCCAGCAAGCGTGGTCACCGTACGTTGCGTATGATAGGAGATATGGGCAGCCTTACTGCACGTCAG
>JAFMRP010000525.1 GCA_017354095.1 Ktedonobacteraceae bacterium | reverse complement strand
AAACAGGGTCAATTCACTCCCCAGGATAAAGACCAGGGCTGGAAACTGTTGACGCAAGCCTTCAGCCGCCTCCGCACACCTGACAATATAATCAAGCGTTTCTTGTGCGCTTTTCTCAGGACGCCAGGGAGAAAGCCAGACTTCCAGACCCTGCTTGAGGGCATCCTCGGTCGCTGCTATCAGCCGGTCAATATCCGTGCCTACTATCCTGATGGCATTGCAGTGCAGGTCGTTCTTGATAATCTCCAGCTCGCGATGCACCACTCCCATGTCGAATGTTGGCCGCGTTACGTGGTAACTCATCTCAATACCGACATCATAGTTAATCCCTTTGCGTTGCATCTTTTCCTCTTTCCTTATACATTTTTTTACGATGACTTTATCTTCTCCAACTGTTACCACTGGCGCAGAAGCACAAGGCTGTGAGGCAGCGGCGCCGGGTCTGTAGGGGCAAGGGGTGGGGAGAGGTGGCGTGGGGCCCTTGAGGTTGCCCTTCTTGCCCTTTGCCTCCTTTCCCAAAGCGGTCTCGCGATTGCACTATCGGGCGCTTTGCTGCTGTTGTCTCGCGCGCACAATGCGGCCATAGACCATCGAGATTCCAACCAGGATTACCACTATCCCGTAGTCAATCACCGGTCGTAACAGCACAACCTCGGCAATGGGAAGCGCGTAAACGAGCAACACGCCGACCACAGGCGTGAGCAACAGCCCCACACCCCACATCGTGGTCAGGAACAGAAGCCGGCGGTGTAACCCCGAAGCGTGCAAGCCCTGTTCCATCAACGCGCGCTGCTCCGGCGACCGCTCGCCAGATCCACTTTTGATGAGCACCACCAGCAACGGCTTGCCAATCAGCACCGAACCTAGCAGGATCAGCCCATATACGCCGATCATCAACGAGTCACTGATCAACACAAGGCGCGCATCACTGACGAGCAGCGCACTCGCGAGCTTGACCGCCATCCCTATCAGCGCCATCGAACCAATCAAGCTCAGTCGTCGCTTGCTCACCAATTCGACGAGTACGCCAAACACTTGCGGAACGGCTGCCAGCAGCAGCGCGTCGACCTCTGAGAGATGCAGGCTCCCATGTGCAACCATATAGATGAGGTAAGGAAGAACCGCCGCATAGATGAGTGTGGGAAGCAGCTTCATCAAGATGGTTCGCGGAGAAAAAGCCTGTTGATTTGAGATTGACAGATGTGACATAGAATATTGCCTTCCTTTTCTTATGGAACATTGAATAATCTTGAACGTTCTCACGTGCTAGAAACAGTCTAACGTCACAGGAAGGCAATAGCGCCCCTCGAAGGAGCTATTAGAGGGAGTATTCTACCCGCGCTCTAGAGCAATGGAGGGGTGAGAAATTTTCCTAACAGGTGCCTAACGAAATTCTATTTCATCGAGCTTTGCGCAATTGTACCACGTGCATCGCGCCGTTCCTCCCATCGCATAGAGTATGAGAAAAAGACTGTCTTCTGCGGCGTACGCTGACTATTCCAGCAACTTGCGCATCTGCTGGAACGTCGGCGTGTCGATCTCCCCACGAGCGAAACGCTGCTGCAAGATCTCCAGCGCGGAGAACGGCTGCTGCGGCGATGGAGAAGCTAGAGAAGCGGGCGCTCCGGGGAAAAGATCGGGTGAAGATGTCCCCTGCTGCACTGACAGCGGATACGATGGTCCCACGCCAGGAGCTTGTGGAATGTCTGAGAAGCTCGCCTGCTGTGCCTTTGGTCCTGGTGTGCCCGTACGCGCTCCCCACGCCGCCAGCGGCAAAGGCCAGCAGCACAAAAAAGACGTCGCTCTTTAGTTAGGACAATGTAGTGTAGATGATGCTGTAGTAGATGATGCGGTAACCACCAGATATTAGAGAGAGGACTATATCGCTGATGAACGTCAGAAGCATGGCAAGGAGCAACCACAGAAACGTGCGTAGCGCTCCATCGACGCCCGCCGATGCCTGACCGACGCGCTGGACCGCCATTCTACCCGCCCAGAAGAAGACCGCCAGCGTGAGCAGCAGCGGGACCACACCACCTATGATGTCGAGAGACATGCCGGGCAGGCCAATAGCGACACTTCCAGGGCCGACGGTGTAACTCTTAGAATCGAGAGAATCATACACGACATAAAAGAACTGCCGATACATGTAGCTAAGAATCGTCAAGATAATGTACGAGAGCATATAGATACCCGCAATGATGCCTCCAGCGATCAGCCCAATGCGAAAAAGCTGACGGCGTCTCTGAGAAGCAGAGCGGATGGGAGCGGCGGCGCCGATGAGAAAGCTAACCCAGGATAAGGAACCTGCCCCCCTCCAAACGTTTGGGGATCGGTGAACAGATAGATGAGCAGCATAATGCCGCTGAAAAAAAGGTCAGCGTGAACCAGCCCCAGCGCTGCGCCTTCGCGTGCTGGCTCAAAACGGCGATCCAGGTGATCATGCCCAGCACGCTCCCCGCCAGCAACATGATAATTGTTTCCACTATTTATATATTTGCTATGACCGTAAAATCTGTACCAGACATCGATGGGAAAAAAAAGAAGAGCAAATACTTGCCGGTACTACCAATTCCTGCATTCGTCAGTAACCCCCAAAGGCTACAGCTTCCCCATAGATTCAACAATGCTGCCAGCATATAAAGTATGCCGATCGTGCGTTTTCTCACGGTTCTCCTCCGAGTTCTTTTTGTGAATGCGCCTGCTCCCTGCCAGACCATACAGAGTGATCTGGCAGGCCCTTTCAGGCTGCCATATATACCTGCAGAGAGGCAAAGATTCCACAAATGGCTCCAATCCGGACAGGCGCTCTTCAAATCCAGTTTTTTCTGGCCCATTATTTTGCTTGCAGGAAAGATCTTACCCAGTTCCAATCGACCTCCTGCACCACAAGACCCTCGTTGGCGAAGCGAAACTGCTCACGCGGATCATATTTGACAACGCCGCGCATCGCTGCGTAGGCGACCTCGCGCACGATCTGCTCTTCTTGCTGGTTGGTGACCACTCCAGCCAGCACTTCGAGCGTCGGATGATCCTGCGTATCCCGTTTGAGCGCCTGCAGCGCGGAGGCCGCCTTCATGCGACAGTCTACATCAGGATCAGTGAGGAGCATCTTGCGTGCTGTTTCCCAGCACTCCGGCAAGCGCCAGTCACTGGCAAGCACGTGGATAGCGAGCCCCCGGTATTGTGAATCGGGATGGGTCAGAAAGCGTTCTACATCGGGACGCGCCTCCAAAAAGTACGCGCGTCCAAAATCATGAATAGTCGCATAGAGCTCGCCTGGGGGAATTTTGCCCTGGCGTAGATCCTCCAGCTTTTGCCTCAATTGTATTTGTTCCATCGCTACTTCTCCTCTGTTATGCTCACTCGATCCTACGATCGAGGACGGTGTTTCCCTTCCCTACCAGGGCGGGATCTGTGTGCCATCAACCCACTCGTCACGGCCCATAACCTTTTTAATATACTCTAATGTTTTACTCCCCTTACTGATCATATCTTGCATGATCGCACGGTCATTACTAGAGAGATTGGGGTTCTTCACGAGATTCTCTTTATACCGGTTTATCATATTACGAATCGAGTCCTGGGCAATGTTCACCTCATCCAGGTGATTCCAATACCCACCATTAGGATGTGGGACAGGATTACCATGTAGATCACGCCAGGCTCCCTTCAGATCATCAGGTTTCAGATGATCGTTCACAGCATTAGACGCCTTCTCACCAGTGCGGCGTAACCCTATATCCTCTAGCTGACTCGGATCAGCATGGGATTTTACCGATGGCGGTTCGTCCTCTGAAGTTCCTCCAGGTGTATGTGCACCCGCATATGCAATCAGTGCTCCTACCCCGGCCTGGACGGCCCCTCGCTCCGCTCCGGAGATGACCATAGCGGCTGCTTCCTCGCTTGCGATCTCTGCACCTGCCAGAACCAGGCCTCCTGGCGGAAAGAACATCGCCGTCAGTCCGAGCAGCAACGCCAGGAGCGACAGGCTCAACAAGGCCGAGTCGAGCACACTTGCCTTGCTAGCTGCTTCTCCACCGTTAAAGTAGAGCTTGAACATATGCTGCAATGGCTCCTGACCGGAGAGCAGGCTCAGAAACGGGGCACTGCTGGAGCCAATCGAACCGATCGCCATCAGAACGACCAGCAGGCTCACCATAATGAGCAACCCATTGTTACTCTTACGCATCTGCACAAACCCCGGAATGCCCTTCCGTACCAGCCATATCCCCTGCCAGACCGCTCCCACGATCAGGAACGCCAGCAGCAACGGAAAGACGATCGGGCCTGCCAGGAATTCGCGCATCCCCTTCGCGTCGTCCGGGATCCCCCCGATGACAAAAGCGAGGAGCACCGGCACCGAGAGCAGCAGCAGGAACACATTCTGGAAGGTCAGCAGCTTCAGCATCTTGCGTCCCAGCTCGCCCCATGAGAGCTTCACGCGTCCGGTCAGCACGGCGATAAAGCGAGGCGACGCGATGACAGGATTGCCCTCAAGGGTCTTGACGGTGGCCGCAAGATCATCATAGACGGGCTTGAGCGTGGCGACGTCCCGTGGCGTCCGGGCTTTGTGCAGGGCGAAGGCGCGCCGCCGCAGAACCAACCGCCAGAGCAGTCCGGTGGACCAGGGCTTGC
>JAFMRP010000524.1 GCA_017354095.1 Ktedonobacteraceae bacterium | reverse complement strand
CCTATAGCAACAATCATCGGGGGGGGCCGCTGAGCATCCAGGCGGTGTCTGATATCTATAAGAAGCGGCTGGGGGTGACGCAGATCCATGTGACGCGCCATACCTTTGCGCGCAACATGGAGGAGGCCGGGGCCTCGCTATCAGAGATCGGCGAACGGCTTGGGCATAGTAACTATCAGGTGACTGCGCAGTACATGAAACGGTTGCACAGTAGCGAGAACCAGTATGCCAGTAAGCTCGAAGAGCTGTTTAGCATCTAGTGAAAGGGACTTCACATGGAAACGGTTCAAGCCATCTTGATGGGTGTTCGTAACCTGTATATCGTGGTGATGTTTCTCCCCTTGTGGCTTTGGAGCGCGATCTACCGCTATCAGTTGCCTGGCTTTCATTGGCTTGAGGAGAGCTGGAATGCCTTTAGCATCCTGGCGCTACTCTATGGGGCGTTGGGTCTCTGGTTCTTTGCACAACTGGCGGTCGAGGCGCATTACGCAGGGAAGCCACACAAAGCGTTGACGGTCAGTGTCTGGGCGATCGCGATCACGCTGTTTGTGGCCTGCCTGGGTGCGGTCATCGACCAGGGCAGCAAGGGATGGGGGAGTGGCTTGTTCTTTCTGGGGATCGATGCCCTCCCTCTGGTGATGCTGTTCTGCCTGCAAGCCCATACCTTAGAAGACAAAAAGGCAAACAAAAAGGAGCATGAAGCGGAAAAACAGGCCGTGAGCGGAGATGGATAGGCACATCATCGGAGCCTCGATATGCTGACAGCATCGCCGGTCTCTGCTCTCCTCGCCTCTCGAACAACGTGACGCGATGACGTTGCCTCGACGAGGAGCTTTGAACGAACATGCCAGGGCAACCAGCCTCCCTTGCCCTACACAAGGGAGGCTGGTTGCTGGATAAAGAGATGAACACGAAGAGAAGGTGCAGCACCTACGTGCTCACAGCAGTTCGTATGCGTCATGATCAGGGAGGAAGTCATGATCCAGAAAATCAAGCAGGGAATCATCTCAGGCTTTCAGGACATTCATCAACTCCATATGATTGACTGGAGCCGGCTCAATGGGTATTGGGACAACAACCCAGCAGAGGCCATTGAGATCGCGACCAGCTGGCTCACGAGCAATGCCCGCTATACTATCGCCAGTATCGATCTGTGTCGCTACCCACAGCGCAACGATTGGCCAGGGTGGCCCCACGCAGGTCGGAGCCACGAACGCCTGGGAAGACTCTTCTGGAACAGCTATATGGCCTCGGGCTTGGGAACGCTCACCTTTCACGACGCCCCCGATTTTAGCGGAACAATTACCCGTAAGGACGGGCGTATCGTTTCCCTCTACGGAGACATCGGCATTGTTTCCGCATCGACCTTCCTGTTCACTCTGGTTCACATGCACGCAGGTGATCTCTGGGTCAGCGTCTTAGATGAGCATACGCAGGTGATTCTTGAGCCCCTGATCGATTTTGAGCGCATCTGTAAAGAAGGCATGGCGAAGCTTTATAAGATCGAATAGGGCTCCGTTTGCACCTGCCTTGGCCATGAGGCGGTAAATATGGTTGTGAGATGGGGAAGTTTATGAGAACTCCTATGATTGGTCCTGGTGGTTTTGATGTGAAGAGTAGTAAAAAGCCTGACAGCCGCGGCAGCGCCTCTCCCTTTACCGTGACGAACAACACTTTGGCGGGTAGGAGTCGTCCCAGAAAGTCGTGTGGATTGGTACAGGCGACGGGTCAGGTTTTTACTCGCACATTTGTGCATTGGTGTTAGACCTGTTTTGTCCAACAAACAACTATATAAGACTATAACACAAAACTTCTCACGTCTGCGTTAGCTAGCTTACAAGCAGGCTGAAAGTCAAACAAGTATTATGGGGGAAACGTAGTTAAACGATTTCATAAAGGCATTCAAATAGCTTCCAAAGAGACACTAAAATATCCCTTTTTGTTTCATTATGCCTCTTCATATAAGATTTAACCTTAAACAAATCTATCAGATATTTGGTACTTATAGATAGTATAAGGGGATTTTAAAAAAATCTCAGCCTATATGACTTTTATCCTAGTATTTTTAGACAAATGTCGCTTACCTTCTTTGCTCGTTTCCTAACACAGTGCCAATGTACGATGTTGCACAAGATTCTTAACGCCAACGCTTCAAACAGACCAGATAAACACTGTTTACTTGCTTTGCTCGTTTCTTGACATAGTGCTAATGTACTATGTTGCACAGGGTTTCCCAACGCTAACGCTTCAAACAGGCTAGAATAGACTTAGAACAAGTTGTCCCTGAATAGGGAGGTTGTTCTGCCGCGGCAGCGCCTCTTCAAACCTCTTTCTGCTGACAATCTTACTTGGCGGGTAGGAGCAGCAATGGAGGTCTGTGTGGATGGTTCTGGTGATGATAGTCAGCTGAGAGTCTCCACTCCTGTGGATAAACCCCTCCTGTTGATCGACATCTTCCGCGGCCTCCTGTTGTCTTTTTTTGTAAGGAGGCTCATAAGATGGGCATTTTTGAATTCCTTGATGGGCTTTCCCCTGAGGCCCAGACCATTTTAATCGTTCTTTTGGGGGTATGTGCTGTTTTGATGGTAATAGGGGTGATAGTTCTGGCGGTCATCACGCTGCTGTCCAAGAGAGCAGGAGAGTCAGCAAAAACCCTTCTGCCCCTCTTTGTTCCTGGGAAGGGATCACCTTCGAGACACTCTGAGGATAATCTTGACCACCAGGCTGCAGAGAGACTCTCCCAGACAACCTATAAGAAAAAACCACAGGCAACTCGCAAATCCCTGCGGGCAGCTAGCAGGGCGTCTCGACGTCCATCTGCTCGTGATACCCCATAGTCGTTTTTGCTTAAGCCCTGGAAACGCGCGTTTCCACATTTTTCGCAGGAAGAAGCAAGACGCTGCGCCACTCTGGTGCAGCGTCCTTATCTGTAAGTGGACCGTTAGCTTGCCTTCCAGCGCATCGAATGAGCGTCCGGGAATCTCCCGCTTTGTCGCGTTCATGTGTCATCAGACGTCGCCTGCGGCTTCCTCTTTTTGGTTCAAGGCGCACCAGGCATGGATGAGTCGGCCTGCACACCCGGTCGGCTTCGGCTTTGAATGAATAGGTGCAAGCATGCCGGGACGATGAGGAGCCCGGCCAGGTCCATCACCTTGCCCGGTTTTTTGCTTCCGGGTCAATCTGGTGGGCAGCTGGCGCTTGACCGCTCGTTACACAAGCAGGGGCACCCTAGTGACCAAAGTGGTCGAGTGCCCTGGGGGACTCCCACCGCGCCGACCCTGGCCGCGCGACTACCGCCTCACGGTTAGCCCTTCCTGTTCTTCTGCGAGGGCCTTCCTCCTCTTCCCAGCAGCCCTACGAGTCCCCTCACGTCCAGTATACCCGATATTTCCAGCAAATGCCTGGCAGCCAGGCGCGGGTCGGTCGTTCCCGTGCCGATTGGCACCCAGGAATATTGCTCGAACCTTACTCGGCGCGCTTCCATTTCGCTAACACGTTGGGTGGAGGGCCTGGACGCTTCCCCTCCATCCAGCGAGCAAACTGATGGGAATGGGCAAATGCCACCAATTCATCGCGGGCCTGATCCCGGCTCATCTGCTGGGCGTGCTGTAACCAGAGTCCCTGTGCTTGTGTCCAGGCGCGTATGAGCGCTTCAAGATCGTAGAGCGGGCTACCCGAGAGGGCCAGCACCATTTTACGCTCGAGATCCGCGATCAGTTCTTCGACTTGACGAAGGAATTCGCCAAGTTCTATCTCCTCGCTCATAGTTATTCCTCCTGCACCTGCCGGCTGGCGTTGGCTTCTGCCGCATCACGCACTCTATCCACGTCAATGCAAGAAAGGTCCGGCATTGTGGAATACCAGACCTTTCTTACATAAGAGTTGCATATACCCGCATCTATGATGCATTGTAACAGATGCCCATTTTTCTGTCGAGTCGAAGACGATCGCCTTGTTATCCGCGCGTGCCAGGGCGCTTTGCCGCTCACTCCTGCTCTGCCAGGTCCCGGTGAACAGCACAAAAGCCGTCGAATCCGGTGCTCTCCGTGACCCGGTTGGTGCAACCCTGATCTGCTGCCCTGCACCGGAAGTTCGGTTCAGCTGCTCGGATCTCTCCCTGGTAGACCGCGATCGCCAGACGCTCTAGATCCGCGAGCAAGATCTGCAAGAGCTTCCAGGCCGCCAACTCGTCGAGATCAATGGCCTGTTCCCCCTTGCCCTGGATTAGCCGCAAGTAGCTCCCGAAGGTTGGTTCATCGCGATACACTTGTAATCCCTGGCCGATCACCAGGTTCTTTGGATCGATGTTGCTCATCGCTTGCTCCCTTCCCGCAACGGCAAAGCTTCCCGTGTCGAGGTTCTCGCCTCTTCCACCAGCATATCACTCTCTGTCGAAACGAGGAAACTGCGGAATCGCTCAGGCTCCTTCACACCACTTCACCAAGTTCAGCAATATAAACATTTGTTCCATTGACTTCTACCGATGAGCACGTATACTACTACTATACGTTTCAATCCCTCTTAGACCGTTTTGTAGTTTTCAGACGGATAACCACACACATATGACGGCACACCGCTATGGACGTCACGGCCCTCACGCCTGGCTCCGGCGAGCCCAAGCAAAGCGATCAGCAGTGTAC
>JAFMRP010000523.1 GCA_017354095.1 Ktedonobacteraceae bacterium | reverse complement strand
CACGGCAAAGTGGTTGATGCAAAATAGTACGACACATGAAAGATAGACACCGCCGATAGAAGTGAGCATCAGGCGCAGGCGTGGTACACGATTCAAGGCATAAGCCCAGAACAAGAGGCTCAGGCCAAAAAAGCAGACAAACGCGCCCAGGACGAGGCTGATATGACGGCCAGCCTGAGGACTGCTAAAAAGGCCCATGAGGAACTGGTGAGGATCGTGAACTGGCCGCGTGAGAATAAAGGTCAGTTGCGAGCTAAGCCAGACACCAACCAGGGCCATAATGCAAATCCAGGCAGGAATGAAGACGAAGAGCCGCGGCGCCCTCAGGAGTTGCCAGTAGCGCCGCAAAGTAACCCTGGCCTCGCTACGTTCGATGATCTGGCTGACGACCGGAGAGAGCACCATACAGATGGAAACGAGCAGATAGCTTGCGGCCAGCAAGAGAAAAGCACCGCGTCCAAACCGTTCCCAGGCGAATCCACCCATCACCGTACCCAGGGCAATCCCCCCACTGGTTGCCAGTTCGAAGAAGCTCATCACCCGCATACGATAGGCCCGGTTTTCTACAGTGAGATCGGCCAGATAGCCCAGGATAGCAGGGGTGGTCATCGCGCCAGAAAGGCCAGCCAGAGCCTGTAAAGCGAGCAGATACGGCAGTGGATTCTGTGTAGGGGTAAAGACTAGCAGCGAGACCTGGAGCAGTCCGAAGAGCGGCCCCACGATCAAGAAGCCACGCCGTCCCCAGCGATCACTCAGCGCCCCCAATGCCGGCGCGAGCACTAACTCGCTGATATAAAAGACAACAGGCAGCAGGCCGACATGCAAGCTGGTTACAGGATGTCCGGCGTGAGCAGAAAGTTGGGCCAGCAACAGCCCCAGAACGATAACGTTCGCTCCTGAGTTGAGACGCAATAAGAGCGAACCGATGAATAATGGTGCCACAGTGCGTCGCAACATATGTTGAACTTACTCTCTGTTGCTCTCTTCGATTTCAGTGGTTGCTGGCTGGCGCAAGCGATAGACTGTCAGGACCGCGATCACACCGCCAGCCAGGATGAGTATCACAGCAAGCAACACCAGAATGAGTAAAAATATACGCAGGCCATCATTCTGGGCCGCGATTGCCAGCAAGGTTAAGACAGGCATACGAGAAACATCCTCTTTGGATTAGTCAGGTTAATTATAGCTACACCTCATAGTAGATAGGACTATGCAGGTGGTAGAAAAGTAACAATTTCCAAGGAGTCTCTATGCTATGGTGAGAGTGAGCGGCGCGTGGTTGGCGTCACACGTTGCTCACTCGCGAGAAAGAAGAGATGCCACAGGCATGTTGTCTTAATGTGTGCTGGCCGGCAGGCAAAGCTCCTCGTGTTCTGTGGCATTCAATATTCTGCCGGGCCATATTACTTTTTCATAGACAATGTACTGGCGAGCAGTATACATGCCCGTACGTCTCCGAGTAGTGGTTGTTAGATTACGGGCATCTAGCTCCAGTTCTACCATGAGCTTGCCATCGCGCATGGTCTCGCTATCCGGCTCCATCTCAACAGCCAGGCGCCAGAACGTGCGAGTCTCGCTATAGCCTTCACGCTCGAAGAGATGCCGTGCAACCTCGCAGGTATGAACGATTGTCGTACGCAGCACTATCGACTCATCCGGCTGCGTGTAGCAATCGCAGTTGACCAGTTGACGCGCGCGCTCCTCCAGCAGCCAGAGCAAGAGAGTGCCGATGCCGCGCTCGCGATGGTCAGGGCGAACATACAGGTTGAACGTCAATTGTTGTTCCTCGTCATGCCTGATGACGCCATATCCTACTGTATCACCTGTAGACGTGGTAACCACCCAGGCATCTTGAGCAAGCTGGAAATCTGGTGAGTTCCAGGCATCGCGCAGATGTTGCGCCGTTTCCTCCGCCACTCCGCCATCCTTTTCGTCACAGATATTCATCAAGTGTGTTACAGCGGCCACGTCTGCCATAACAGGGGCACGTACGGCCAGATTTCGTAAACGTATGATCATTTCTCCGTATCCTCCCATGCCGGGGATAGCAGCCGGCATCAGCTCCAGGCTATGATGTATGGAGAAAGTGTAAGTGATCACACAAAAAGCGTCAGACCTCGTTATCCATCCACCGTTTGCGTACTTAATTCTTTCCCCGCGCGTAATTCTTTTTCGTATCGATTAAATTGTCTGACAACATGCATACCAGCGCGCTCATAGAGGCGGACCGCTCCGGTCAGGCTCTGCGCATCCACGCCCAGGTAGACATCGCGTAAACCGCGGCGATAGAACTCGCCGAAGGAATGGCGCAACAGGGCCAGTCCAAGGCCTCTACGCCGCCAGGGACGGCGTATAGCCAGATCATGCACCCAGCCATTGTCGCCTTGCTCAATCGCACAAAGCGAAAGGCCAGCGATCTGTTCGCCATCCATGGCCAGAAACCAGAGGGTGGGATCAAAATTCTGGCGATTCACCCCCCAGTGCTCCCACTCTTCGTAGCTATGTGGCATATGGCCCCAGTGATCCTGAAAAGCTTCCTCATCAGCCTCGTAGATAGCGTGAAACAGGTCTGGTGTAGCGGTGCGCACCGTGATACCTGCGGGCCACTGCGCTGGCTCTGGCTGGGCATCCATCTCAATCAGCATGCGCCAGAAGCTGCGCACCTGTTGAAAGCCATGCTTCTCGTATAAACGAGGCAACAGATTGTCTTTACTGCTTGCCCGTGTATTGAGAGTGACACGCACACCTGGCTCAGCCAGTACGATATGCTGGTGAGCACGCTGCTCGGCCCAGTTCAGCAAATACTCCTCGATAGCCTGATTCTGATAGTCCGGATCGACTGCAACCTCTGCGCTGATGCGTGAGTGCTGTCTATGATCTACAGCAACTCCTCCGACCAGACGTGAGCCGTCGAATACAGAGAGCGTATCGGTAGCCAGGTCTATGTCGGGCATCTGAAAATAGGTCTGCATATCTTCCAGTGTTGTTTCGGCTGTGCCATCGAGAGCTATTTCGCAGGCTCGTATGAGCTCCGTTATAGCTGGTACAACTTCCAGCGTGGTAGGGCGAACTGTCAGGTTGCCCGGCAGTGTATTTATTTCTAATGTCATCTTATATTTCTTCTTCTTTCTGGAGAGCTTGAAAACGGTAATTTTTCACTGTTATTTGAGCTCCTTGCGCGCGCTTGTAGCGCACGCGCAAGAGAGAAGAAAAAGGATTTAGCCGTTGCGTTTCAGGCGTCCCTTGCGCTTGGCGTAGCGCTCGGCCATGCCGAAAACCCACAGGCCAAGCGGGACGCTGAGCACACCGGTCAGGACCAGCGGCCAGGTGTTAGCCCAGATCGAGGGCGACCAGATCGGCTGGTTGTGCTGCAAAGCATCGCGCAAGCCATTCAAGACGTAGGTAGCCGGTGAGATGCGGGCCAGGGGCTGCATCCAGCCTGGCAGCACATCGATGGGATAGTAGACGCCCGATACCAGCAGGATAACAGCCTTCACAATGAAGGACATCTGCGAACCGCGCTCGGTATAGAGCAGCGGCAGCACCGACGCAGCGATACCGAAACCGATGAACGAGATGCTACCCAGCAGCAGAATAAACACCGCCGTCAGGTAGTTGGCCTGGCTCAGATCCAGATGGAAGAACGAGGCCACAATGATCAACTGGACAAAGGTAAAGAGCAAGCCATGTGCAACCGCGTACCAGCAGCTGCCCACGAGATGCGTAAAGCGCGAAATAGGAGCCATAAAGGTATGCTCTATAGTGCCTTCCCAACGCTCAATGTTGATCATGTCGGTGATGCCATCGAAAGTGACGCTGAGGTAGGACCAGACCGCAGTACCGATGACCAGGTACAGCGTAAAAGAGTCGATCTGAGCCTGGCTTATGTTTCCCAGCACCTGCGTATTTTTACTGATCAACGTCACACTCAGTGCGTTAATCACGTTGTAAACAAGCCAGACCACCTCCCAGCCCCAGTAACGCTTCGTGAGATTCCAGTTGCGCTCAAAGAAGGCAAAACCAGCCCGTCCCTGGTGCATTAGTGATGACATAACGATTACTCCTCTTCACGCTGAGCTTCGAGAGCTTCAAAAGCCTTCTCCCAGCTGCCATAGCGTTTGACATCTTCTTCTGTGATCAGGTGCGCGGCCGTATAGTGCATAAAGACCTCGTTCATGCTCACTGGCTCTTCGCGCTCGCGCAGGCGTGCGACTTCCTGCTTCAGTGCCTGGGTTTCGCCCAGGGCCGTAACCTTGCCGCGTTCAATGATGGCAACACGATCGCAGAGCGCCTCGGCCTCTTCCATGTCGTGTGTCGTGATCAGGATGGTCGCGTCGTGCTGTTCGCGCAGTTCTTTGACGAAGTTCTGCACATCGATTTTGGAGCGCGGATCCAGGCCAGTGGTTGGCTCATCGAGCAGCAAAACGATCGGTGCAGTCAGGAAGGCGCGAGCGATGGCGACTTTCTGCTGCATGCCGCGCGACATGTCTTCCAGCGGCGCTTTAATACGTTCCTGTTTAATTCCCAGGCGTGTCAGGATACTAAAGATCTTCTCGCGTGCTTCTGCTCCCGACATGTTGTACAGGCGAGCCGCGTATATCAGGTTTTCCAGGGGCGAGAGTTTTTTGAAGAACGAGGCT
>JAFMRP010000522.1 GCA_017354095.1 Ktedonobacteraceae bacterium | reverse complement strand
CGGGGCAGATTGTGCGCAATGCGCAGGCGCTGGGGAGCAGCCTGGACGAACTGGGGACGCCAGTCGAGGCGCGTGATTTTGGTTATACGCGCAGCCATATGATCGCCGTGAATGTGGCGCGCTGGGGTGGTGGCGTTGAAGTGGCCAAGCGCCTGGAAGGTAATGATATCATCCTCAACTATAATATGCTGCCGGGCGATAGTGATCCGCGCAACCCTTCTGGCCTGCGTATCGGCGTTGCTGAGATGACGCGCTTTGGTATGGACGAGCGGGCGATGGGCGAACTGGCGCAGCTTTTGCACGATGCCATCGAGGGTAAAGATGTCAAGGAGCAGGTGAACGCCCTGCGCGCCCGCTATACCCAGATGAAGTACGTTTAGAGCTTAGCCTTTTGCCCAGGCGATGCGTTCGTCCAGCCTGCGTGAGAGGCGGTAGAGTGTGGGACGGAAGCCCTGGCGGGGCCAGAAGCGCGATGAGAGCAGGTTTGTCACGCGCCAGTCGGCCAGACAATACTGGTATCCTTCTTCGTGCGCCCAGTGCATGGTGTGTGCTTGCAGCGCGCGACCGATACCGCGTCCCTGTTCATCCGCGTGGGTGGCTGCCAGTTCCAGGTGGATGCAGTTTTCCGGGGTCAGCATATCGTTGGGCGAGCTTTCGCCTGGCGAGAGCAGCTGGAAGGCGATGACGCGATCGTCGCGCAGCGCCAGCCACACCATAGACTTTGGATCGTTGAGCACTTCCTGATAGCCCTCGCGCAGCCTGACGGGGTCTTCGGGCAGGAGAGGAGAGTAGACTGGTGAGCGTGATTGGTGGCGCATGACCACGTCTCCTACTTTGAGCAGCGCGTCCAGGTCGTCTATCGAGGCGCGCCTGATCCGCAGCGATGGGTCTGGCGCTGGTAATTCTGGTGGCTGGGCGACCTCTCTGATGCCGTATGCCTGTTCCTGTCCGAAGCTCAGGGCGAACCAGGCATCGAGCGTGGGGCGATCTGTGGCGAGGATGAGCGCGCAGTGATCGAAGTAGCCCTGCTCTATCCAGTGGGGGGAGAGTGCCGCGTAGAGGTCGCGATAGAGCTCCGGGCTATATTCCGCATCCACGGCGTGATTGGGCTGCTTGATCCATATGGTGCGGCCTCTGTAGTGGGTGACCTGCGGTTCACCTATCATATAGCCGATCAAATTTTCTGCGTGCAGGGCCACGACGCCGCTTGCGCCCGGCTGTTGCCAGGCCATTTCCAGCGCGGTGCGCGCGACAGTGGGATCTTGAAAGCGAGCGGGAAGAGCTGGCGTCGCTGCTCGGTTCGCGGTGTGGCGTGCCGCGAGGAGCTTCGCCGCTTCGTCCAGGTGCTCGTTTGTGAAAGGGATCATTTCCAGACGCATATGGGATACCTGCTTAATGTAATCATACGAAACGTATTCGGGAAGGAAGGCCAAGGGCACGAAGGGCAACCTCAAGGGCCCTAGTCTCCTTATTCCGACCACCAACGACGGGCCTCTTGTCCAGACGGCCAACGCCGCTGGCGCGGCTGGCTTCGCCCAGGCCGTCTGTAAGGAGTCTAGCGCGTCTCCTGCTGCGCAGTCAGGTGGTCGGAGCAGTAGCACCCGGCCTCTCCCCGCCCCTTGCCCCTACAGATCCGGACATGCTTTCTTGAGCAGGTGACATCTGCATTGCTGAAGAATGTGGCTGGTTAGACGAGCACCAGGCGTTCGATGCGAGCGCCCAGGCTGCGCAGTTTCCCGTCCAATTTTTCATAGCCGCGCTCGATATGTTCGATGCCATAGACATCAGAGGTGCCTTCAGCGCAGAGGGCGGCCAGAATATAAGAGCAACCGGCACGAATATCGGGAATGGAGAGTTGGGTGCCTTTGAGTGGCGTCGGGCCGCGCACAACGCAGCTATGCGCATACTGTTTCTCCCGAAAGCGGCAAGGAACCTCGCCAAGACATTTGGTATACAGGCCGATGTGCGCGCCCATCTGTTTCAGGGTGCTGGTGTACCCGAAACGATCCTCATAGACGGTCTCGTGCACGACTGATATGCCATCGGCCTGGGTCAGCAGCACCGTGAATGGCTGTTGCCAGTCGGTCATAAAGCCGGGGTGTACGTCGGTCTCCAGAGCCACAGCGGGTAAAGCCGCGCCATCGCCGACAAAGCGAATCCCCTCATCGTCGATCTCGAAGCGCAGCCGCATTTTAGAGAGCATATTCAAAAAGGTAAGCAGGTGATCCTGCTGAGCGCCGCGCAGGTACACATCGCCCCTGGTCAGGTAGGTTGCAATGGCCAGCGAGACAGCTTCGTTGCGGTCACTGAGCAGGGTATGGCTGGCCCCATGCAATTGATCGACCCCCTCAATGACGATGCGCCGATCGACCTTCAATTCGATGATCGCGCCCATTTTTTGCAGTAATTTGATGAGATCAATAATTTCTGGTTCAAGGGCGGCATTCTCAATGATCGTCACGCCCTCTGCCAGAGAGGCAGTGAGCAGGAAGTTCTCAGTGGCCATGACGCTGGGAAAAGGCAGTTTGATAGTAGTGCCATGAAGCTTATCTGAACAGGTGAAGTGATAATAGCCGTCCTTCTCAACAACGTTGGCGCCCATCTGGCGCAGGCCATTGATGTGGAAATCGATGGGGCGAGGGCCGATCCGATCGCCGCCGGGCACAGGGATGACTGCTTCGCCACAGCGGTGCAGCATGGGGCCGACAGTGATAACCGCGATGCGATTCAGGCCACCCAGGTCGCTCGGAATGCAGGTTCTGGTGATATCGCGGGTCTGAAGAGAGAGGGTGTGATCTTGCAGTACGACCTGGGAGCCAAGATTCTGGCAGATTTTAATAGTCAGGTCAAGGTCACCGAGCAGGGGAACATTGCGTAAGATACATAGCTCGTTCGTCAGGAGAGAGGCAATGGTCATTTTAGTGACGGCGTTTTTCGCGCCGCTCAGAGTCACCGCGCCATGCAGAGGGGTTCCTCCCGTGACCTGGTAGCGTGATGTTTGCTCTTTTGTGGTAGCCAGATTATTCATGCGATATCCTTTTTCATGTCCGGTCTCTGTGCTTTATTGCTTTCCATCTGCGGCAGGCCCGGGCGGTACTGAAAACAGCCAGTGCAGTGCCCGTATACGTGGAGGGGGTGGAACAACATTGGGCTGGCCTTTGCGCGCCTCGATCTCATCTAATAGATCGAGGAAATGATTGACGCTCTGTGCGACGCCCTCCACCATCAAGTATCCTGATGGTTTGACCGCGTCTCCTACCAGGTACAGGCCCTGCAGAGCTGTGAGCGGCTGTGTATCTTCTCCCTGGGCGATACGATTGACCGGCCATTCGCCGCGATAGGTCCCCATTGTGAGCACGCGGCAGTGCGTATCAAACGCCGTGCCGAAAAGCATGCGCAGGTCCGCCAGCGCCAGCGCGCGCTCCTCTTCGATATTGTCACTCTGAATTACCTGGTGGCTGATTAAAAGGTGTTTACCGGGAGGAGCCAGGTTGGGATCGCTGTTCGTGGGCTGCACGATACCGGCGATGCGCCTGGTATCCAGGCAATACATGATCCCTTTGTGCGGGATGAGAGAGATATCGCTGAGCACGTGGACTTTCAGTCCTACCGCTTCACGTATCGTGGCTTCCTGCGCGCCGTTGTTCCCGGTCGCGGTGGGGCGCGGCTTTAAGACTTCGGCCTGTGTAATACGGTGACCGTGCAGCAGGGCCTGGGTGGCACGCGGGCCGATATCGCTGACGATGAGGGGCGCGTGAATGATGGATTCTGTGCCGCTGACTTTATTCTGGACGCGTACGCCGCTGACGCGTCCATCTTCTGCCAAAATTTGCAGGACGGGGCTAGAGAGGTGCACCGTTCCGCCATGTTCCCGGACGTGGAGTTCCAGCTGGCGTGTCAGTTCAGCGCAGCCTCCCTGCACAATGGCGGGGGCGCCATAGCGCAGCATATACTTAGTGATACGGATGACTTCCGCCGTGCTGACCTGGCTGAGTTCCAGGCTCAAGGCGAAGCGCGAGATACGCTCGAAGAAGGCGACCAGTTGTGGATTGCGTTTGACATTGATATGACGTGCAAGCCAGCGATCGAAAGGGAGCTGATGTTCATGCGCGGGCAGAGGGCGAAGAAACATCAGGTAGCCAAGCCGTGTGAACCAGAAAAACTGGCGTGGGCCTAGAAACTTGCAGACGCCGAGCAGGCCACGCGAGCGATACTGTTTGCCGTTGACGTGAAACGAGCCAAAGACGTCGGCGTCAAAGAAGTGATGTGGAACACGCAGCAGATGCAGCATACGAGCCAGGACGCCGCTGCTGCCGAAGGGGATCATATGTACGGCACCGGTACTGACCTGAGCGCCCTGAAAATTTTTGGCTGTGAAGCGGCCACCACTGTGTGGCAGGCGTTCCAGTATAACGACGCGCTTGCCGCGCCGGAGCAATTGGGCAGCGCTCAATAGCCCGCCCAGGCCAGCGCCAATAACGATGGCATCAAAATAGCCAGCGCTGCTTGCTGTAGGAGGGTGTATATCGCTCGCTACATTGGTGAGATCTTCTTTGCGTACCATGAGTAACCATAAAAAAAATATGTGTTTGGAGGGTCAGGTCAGATAAGCGCAGAGAGGCGGCCGACAAGGCCGCCTC
>JAFMRP010000521.1 GCA_017354095.1 Ktedonobacteraceae bacterium | reverse complement strand
GAGGACAGGTAATCTGCGCCTGAGCGGCTCGATCATCGAATCCTTGCAGCGCCTGGTACAGTGCGACAAATTGCCGAGTTTGATCCCTTGATAGCTCCATGCCGGACCACTCGGATTCATCTGCGGACGGCTTTGCCCGCGCGCCGATTGCCATCTCGTAGGTGGCAGTTGTGACGCGGAACATCTCCTCATATGGCCCATTGAGTGGCGGAAAGCCCCCCATGATGAGTGCCCAGAGGCGGTCCGTGCGGATGGCAAGTTGAAGCCCAATCAGCGCCAGCCAGGAGTAGCCATAGTAGGCGAACCGATCCGCCTCTGCGGCATCAGCCACTGCAAGCAGGTCACTCGCGACGTTGGCAGGAGTCAGCGTGTCTGGTTTCGGTCGACGAAGACACTCTCCTTCATAGTCGAAAGCCACCACGCGAAAGGTGTCGCTTAATCCGTTGATCAGCGATTGGCCCAGAGCCGGATCAACGCCATATGCGCGCATTTGCTCCGCCTGTGAACCGGTCACCGGCTGTGGATTAACGGGCAGCAGCAGGGTTGGTCCTGCGCCATGGATCTCGATCGTGATGATGTTTCCATCGTGAAGTATCGCTTCAGGCATGTGTGTTTCCTCCAGTATTTACTCGCTTTGCTACCTCGAATGCCGGTAACGTTTACTCTGTCAAACTTCGTTGGGGAAAGGATGCAGGAGGGCCTGCGGCCCTCCTGCACCTCCCGCTTTTCTCCCTTTATTTGGATCACATTTCTACTGTACAACACCGATGCCCAACTGGAGGGTTAAGCAGCATCGAGAGTACGTATAGGAAGGTATCAGACTCCTACTGAAGCTCAGAGTACCCGTTTAATGTGATAGAAAGAAGTGTGTGCTGATTGCAGGAAGTCTCTAAAAGCACCTGGGAGTTTGACATGACAGTTCGTCCCTATCTACGTACCCACGATCTCGCCCTGGCTGGACACATCAGTGTGCAACAAGTGCGCAATTACGAAGCGAATGGCTTGATCCCACAAGCACAGCGGAGCCCGAGCGGCTATCGTCTCTACACGCAGCAGCACCTTGCTGCACTCAAAGCCGTAAAAAGCATGGCTCGTGGCTACGGCTGGTCCCGAACATCAGCGATCATGCAAGCGCTGCACCGGGGCAACCTTTCCGCAGCACTGGCGACCATTGATGAGCGTCACGCCGAGCTTGCCGGCAAACGTTTCCAGATTGAGCAGACGCTCTCTGCTCTGCGTACATTAGCCACCGGGTCCGTCTCTTTGCAAAGCGCCTCCCATTCTCAACGGTTTCGAGTGGGTGAGGCGGCCAGGCAGGTGGGTGTGCGTGTCTCGGCCCTGCATTTCTGGGAGCAGCGGGGCCTGCTGCGCCCGGTTCGCGAGCAGTACAGCCGTTACCGCCTCTATGATGAGCACCAGATGCGCCGCCTGCGCGTTGTGGTCTTGCTCAGAGATGCTGGTTATCCCTTCAACGTCATCCATCTGGTGCTCGACGAACTGGCAGCGGGTCAGCCAGAAAAAGCCATCGCGGCAGTGGAGAAGAGGCGCGAGGAACTGACGAAGATAAGCTGGACATGTATTGAAGCTTTGACCAGCTTTCAGCATTACGTGCGCGAATTTGGCCCGCAGCCCGGTTTTGCAAAATGAAAAGAAGGCATCATATCGTATACAAGCGGCGGCGCTGACCCTGCGTCAAGCGATCTGCCGCAAAGAAGACCCTAGCTGGCCCGCTTATGGCATTCCAACCGTCTTCTACAGTGATCACAGCTCCGATTTCACCAGCAAGCATATAAAGTCCTCAAAAACCCATCAGGAAAGAGGATGATCCAGCTTTCTTATGGAGCGTCCTAAAAAGTGTCCCAAAAAAGTTGGGACATTTTTTGGGACAGTATCAGACGACCCCGGGACATCTTGCCTGCTACAGTTACAGGCAGGAGCAATAGGGTGTGCAGATCACGCAACCCATCAACCTCCATCGTGTTTTTGACCAATTTCTTGCTTGAAGGAGAACATGTCTCATGTCATCGAACGCTTCGTACCGCCTGAGCGGGATTGCCTTGCTCAGTGGCGGCATTCTTTCGGTCGTTTACTACGTGACCCAGTCGTTTGGCAGCGATACGGATATCAAAACGCTGACCAGTTCTCTGTTTTTGATCAGTAGCATCATTGGTTTCATCGGATCGTTGCTTGCCCTGCTTGGGCTGCCGGGGGTATACATCCGCCAGGCGAAACAAGCAGGTATCCTGGGACTGCTCGGCTTCCTGGGGATCGCGTATGTCATACTGATGCAAGGCGTCTTGATTCCGTTCACCTCCATCACCATTGTCCCGTTTCTTGCCAGCAATTCCAATCCCGCGCTACAGGCGCTGGCTACCAGCGCTCCGCCTGCGATGGAACCCTTCTTCCTTGTTAGCCTGGCAGGACAAACGCTCGGAATCCTTCTGCTGGCTATTGCAACGCTCCGCGCCAGAGTCTTCCCGCGCTGGATCGCCTGGCTGCTTATTGCTACCCTGATCGGGGGCCTGTTGAGTTTTCTGCCAGCCCTCCCGCCTCTGCTGGAGAGTCTTGCGCCCGTCATCGCGAGCGTAGCTCTGGTCGGCTTCGGTTCCGCCTTGCTTCAGCCCCAACGTAGTGCAGCAGCGCAGCCTGCCTCAGTGAGCACCAACATGGGGGCACGTGTCTAAGTTCGCCATTTTTCCGAAGGAAGGATACTTAAACTCTTGTATAAATATCCTTCTTTCAAGTAGAATAGCAGAACACTGAGGTTTCGACGAGTATATGGCAGGAGGCACTTAGCAATGAACCAGACGCAGGGAAAAAGAATAACGAGTGATACAATCACTAATGTCAATCCTCACTCTGAGACGTTCCTGCAAGGGCACTGGCTGCTTGCAGCACGGCTCTCCTGGGTGATCCTGGCCCTGGCGATTGTCGTGCTCAATGTGTTGCTGGTGCCTGCGGCCATCGCATCGTTCCTCTCTCCAGCAATCATTAGAGAGTTGCACACTCTTCACTTCTCCCTCACGCTCTACCTGACGCTGGCTGCGGGTATGAATGGCCTGTGCATGGCCCTCTATCTGGCAATGGCTGCCCTGCTTTTCTGGCGGCGTTCTGATGATCGCATGGCCTTCTTCGGCTCTCTGATGCTGCTCACCTTTGGTGGGGCGGTCAACGGTTTTCAGCAGAATGTAACACCAACAACGCTGGCCTGGAAGCTGGCTCTCCTGGTACCCTTCTTGGTCGGTCAGGTCACCTTTCTTGCCTTCTTCTTTCTCTTCCCTTCTGGGCGCTTCGTACCACGCTGGTCGTTTTGGTTGGTTCTACTGAGTGCGCTGTATTGGTTCGTGATGTTTTTTGTTCCCGCGCTGGATTCCAGCCCGCTGGGTTTTTTGATGATTCCTTTCCTGCTCACCGCGGTCGTCGCGCAGATGTACCGCTATCGCCGGATCTCGACGTTCCGAGAGCGCCAGCAAACCAAGTGGGTGATCTTTGGTTTTGTCCTGGCGATCCTGTGTTTCATCCTCTCGCGCTTGCTGGTCTTTGTACTGCCGCCAGCTGTGCTCAATTCGCAGGTCGCGGGGAATCTGCTGGGTGGCGGCAGTGTCTACCTGGCTTTGATGCTGATCCCAATCTTTCTCGGCATTGCTATTCTGCGCGACCAGTTGTTCGATATTGATCTCATCATCAATCGCGCCCTGGTTTATGGAACATTGACCGGGTGCGTTGTTGGCTTTTATGTGCTGGTAGTTGGCTCTCTTGGTACACTCTTTCGTACTGGTGGAAACCTGCTGATTTCTCTGGTTGCTACCGGACTCATAGCGGCACTCTTTCAACCGCTACGCAGTTGGCTTCAGCGTGGTGTCAACCGGTTGCTCTATGGCCTGCGCGATGAGCCGTACATGGTGCTAACCAGGCTTGGACAGCGCTTGAAAACGACCCTGGACTCAGATGCTGTCCTGCCCACGATTGTGGCAACCATAAAGGAGGCCCTCAAGCTCTCGTACGCAGCCATTGAAGTGAAGGAAGGGACCACAACAATGCTGATGGCCTCCACGGGCTCTCTACCAGCGCACGAGGCTCTACGGCTGCCCCTGACGTACCAGAGTGAGCCAGTAGGAACGCTGCTGATCGCGCCTCGTGAACACGACGATACGCTCACGCCTGCCGATCTGCGCCTCTTAGACGATCTGGCCCATCAGATCGGGATTGCCGTTCATACGGTGCGTCTGACCAGCGACTTACAGGCTCTGACCAGAGACTTGCAGCGCTCACGGGAGCACCTGGTGACAGCGCGAGAAGAAGAACGGCGCAGGTTGAGGCGCGACCTGCACGATGGTCTGGGGCCAATGCTCAGTGCAGTCATGCTGAAGGTGGGCCTGGTGCGAACACTCTACCAGCGCGATCCAGCCACAACCGACGCGTTGCTGAACCAGCTTGAGTCAGAAATTGGACTGGTCATCGCAGATATTCGACGTCTGGTCTATAACCTGCGGCCTCCGGCACTTGACGAGTTGGGGCTCTCTGGCGCCATTCGCGAGTATGCAGCCAGGCTTGGAGGCGAAGCGCTGGCGCTCAAAATCACGGTGGAAACTCCCACCTCGCTGCCTCTGCTCCCTGCCGCCACAGAAGTCGCGGCATACC
>JAFMRP010000520.1 GCA_017354095.1 Ktedonobacteraceae bacterium | reverse complement strand
TTTCAACTCGCCCCTTTTTTCGCCTATAACCTTCCTCAATCAGCCTCTAGAGCGGCTGTGAAGGGTAACGAAGATTGATCCCGGCTACTCTATCTCAGCAGGACCAATGCCCGGTCCCGCAACAATCGTCGCCAGCGCCTGCTCATCGCCATACCAATCGCGGGCCTCTGGACGCCGCGCAAATAAAATAAAAAATTCGTGGACGCCGTGGCGTGGCTGCAGCGCCAGCTTCGCCACCCCCTGCGTGCTCAGGCCACAGGCCCGGCCAGCGTCTAGCACACGCTGCAACGCCGCTATAACCAGGGCAGGATCGTCAATGCGCCCGGTGCGCCGCGCCTCGCTGCTCTCGACCTCAAAAAGCGGCTTGACCAGCGCCAGAACCCGCCCCTCCGGGGACAGCAGGGCCGCCACAATCGGCAAAGCACTGGCAAGCGAGAGATAGGAAAGGTCCAGCGTGACCAGCTCCGGCGGCGGCACAAGCTGCTCCAGCCTGAGATCGCTCAAGTTGGTCCGCTCAAGATTACACACGCGTGGATCAATGCGCAACCGCCCGATGAGCTGGCCATAACCAGCTTCAACAGCATAGACCCGGGCCGCGCCATGCTGCAACAGGCAATCCGTAAACCCGCCAGTGGAGGCACCGCAATCAAGAGCAACACAGCCAGCCACATCGACGGCAAATTGCTCCAGCGCGGCCGCCAGCTTATGCCCGCCGCGACTGGCATAGCGCGTCCGGCCACGCACATAAACGCGCGCGTCCCGCGCAACAGCCATGCCCGGCTTATCAAGACGCTGATCGTTCACCAGCACATTGCCCGCCATGACCCAGCGGCGCGCCTCATCAAGATCATCAAAGAGACCACGCTCGACCAGCAGCGCGGCGAGCGACACCTTGCCTTTATACCGGGTTCTCTTTCTCTGCTTGCCCATCTCATCATCAGGGATAGATGCTGCCACATCTTCTCCTTTCTCGTCTCAATATCCTCAAGCGAGAAGGATACATCACCAAACCGAAACGGTCAAATCTGAACGACATAGCTATAGTGCAAACATACAGAAACGTTAGGGGTGGTAGCAGTAGAAAAATTGTTGTAAGCAAATGGGCATATTTACCCATACTTAACAGAACAATTTACCAGCTCCAAAGCACAACATGAGAGCTTTCTAAGTCCCCTCACAGCTTTCATCTCTATAAATTAACCACTACCTTTTTAGATTATCAATATGAAAATAATAATGTATAACACGTAATTATTGACAGATCATGCCTCATATGTTATCATTTATCCAACGCATGTTTGAGGGAATAGCTATGCGTAGCCATGTAGTCTTTATACAAGATAAAAACATATATTTGACGCTCAACCAGATTCAGCAATACTTCAAGAACAGCGTCCGAGTTTAGCGCGAAGCATTATAACCACCAGGATGCGTTGTAGATATGAGTGAAATTAGTGGCGCACTTCCGCGAAGCCGCTCAGAGAGCCAGGAAGTTCAATTTGCTTCCGAGCAGGCATGGCTCGGAAAAATGCTGAATAAGTGGATTGAAAAAGGTCACGTCACCCCCATCATACTCAGCCCACATTGCGATGACGCCGAAGCAAGTATGGGGGGAGAGATGTATATCCTCAACCGCGCAACCCGCGGCAAACTCATACACATAGTCGTCTTCTCCGCAGGCCTCGACGACGTCAAAAGCCCCTACATCGACCACCTGCTCCAGCGCAACGGAGACCAGGGCCTGACCACCGCCCGGCAGCTGTATGCGGAGCGCAAAAATGAAGTCCTGGCGGCGGACCAGCTGCTCGGAATAGCAAAAGAACAAATCTCCTTTCTAGACTTCCCAGATCTCCCTTTTCGAGAGGCCCAACAGCCATCAATCCTCTATCGTGCCCTGAAAAAGAGAAGCTTCACCTTACCATATACCTCAAGAGATGATAGAAAGGTGCTGCACAGGCTGCAGGAAATCTTTAGAAAATTGCAGCAGTCTTACGAAAATCCGATCTTTTTCGCCCCGATTGGTGGGTTTCGCAGGCACAAAGACCACCAGATCGTTCGCCAGGCGGTTGAAGAAGTCTTCCCTGAAGAGCGCACCCTCTACTACGATGAATATCCCTACAACCTGTTTCATTCCCCAAACAGGTGGGTGCTCAAAAAATGCCAGGCAAGCCTCGCGATTATTGACGGCTATCAGCACAGGCGATACCAGGCACTCCTATGTTTTCCCACGCAGGTGCCAGAAATCTCTCACAAAGGACAGTTTCTCCCACCCGACGCACTTCCAGCCGAGAGACTCTTTATCCCCCGCAGTATGCTGGCACGCATACAATCAAATAGGTGACACCCCCACAGGCCAGCGTCGAACATTGCAGGCTTTACAGCAACCGGCGCACCTGGGAACTACACCCCACCTCCCGATTAACACGCAGCTTTAACCGCGAAGGCTAGCAGGGAAGGGCCCTCCTGGACTGCCCTGACTCTCTTTGCTTGCACTGTCATGAATACCTTTGTTAGAATGTTTAAGGGGAATACTTTATGCCTGAGCCATGCAAAAGCGCTTCTGGCAGTTAACTGAAAATCACCTGTCGGCGATTGGTGCTGCCCGAAGATCCAGCGAAAAAGTGTGCCATCAGGCTCAGGTCTGGCATGCACCGCATGCTATCTTCTCCTCATCGAAATAACGTGCTTCAAGAGATAGAAGGGATTAGAGAAACACGTGAACGACCAACGCAATCAGAAACCAGCACCCACCACGACTGATGCAGGTATCCCGGCTGCAAGTGATGAATTTTCACTGTCCATTGGCCCCAATGGACCTCTACTGCTACAGGATCACTACCTCATTCAGAAGATGGCGCAGTTCAATCGCGAACGAGTGCCAGAGCGCGTGGTCCACGCGAAAGGGAGTGGTGCGTTCGGCTATTTCGAAGTCACACAGGACGTTACCCAATGGACCAGGGCAGCATTCCTGAACAAAGTGGGCAAACGCACCCCTGTGCTGGTTCGCTTCTCCACGGTGGCCGGCGAGCTAGGTTCAGCTGACACGGTACGCGATCCACGTGGCTTCGCCATCAAGTTCTATACTGAGGAGGGCAACTACGACCTGGTCGGCAATAACACTCCCATCTTTTTTGTGCGCGACCCTTCCAAGTTCCAGGATTTTATCCACTCACAGAAGCGCATGCCAGACACCGATATGCGCAGCAACAATGCTATGTGGGATTTCTGGTCCCTATCGCCCGAGTCACTTCACCAGGTAACCTTTCTGATGACAGACAGAGGCACGCCGCGTACATACCGCCACATGAACGGCTATGGCAGCCACACCTTTATGTGGATCAACGCCGAGGGCAAAAAGTTCTGGGTGAAATACCACTTCAAAACAGAACAGGGCATCCAGAACTTTACCGACGCCGAAGCCAAAGCCATGACGGCGGAAGATCCCGACTACCATCGCCGCGATCTACGGGAAGCTATTCAGAAGAAGGATTATCCGGCCTGGCGCTTAGAGATGCAGATCATGCCTTTCGAGGACGCTGCAACCTATCGCTTTAATCCCTTCGACCTTACCAAGGTCTGGCCACATAGCGACTATCCACCAATCACAATCGGACGTTTTGTACTCGATCGCAACCCGGAGAATTTCTTCGCTGAGATCGAGCAGGCCGCCTTCGAACCAGCGAATATGGTGCCCGGCATCGGCCCCAGCCCGGATAAAATGCTGCTGGGCCGCCTGTTCAGCTATCCTGATACCCATCGTCACCGTATCGGTACCAACTACCTGCAACTGCCGGTCAACCAGCCCAAAGTTGAGGTACATAGTTACAACAAAGACGGCGCAATGCGCTATCGCCACAACGGCAATCAGCCCGTCTACGCTCCCAATAGCTATGGCGGCCCGCAGGCAGATCCGGCGCTTCATCCCGAAGCAAGCTGGTCCGCAAATGGCGAGATCGTACGCAGCGCGTATGCCCTGCACGCGGAGGATAACGACTTCGTGCAGGCTGGAAACCTCTATCGCCACGTCCTCCCAGAGAGCGATAAGAGCAACCTGGTCAGTAACATCGTCGGTCATATGGGTCAGGGAGTCGAGCGCCACATCCAGGAGCGCGCCCTCGCACTCTGGCGGCAGGTCGACCCCGAACTGGGGACACAAATTGCCAGTGGCCTTGGCCTGGCCACTTCGCCCGCACCCGCTGACTAATCGCAGCACGGGCAATTGACAACAGTCCATAAAAACGGGATCCCGCAAGTAAGCTGCGGGATCCCGTTTTACTTGAGCGCAAACGTATCCATCAGTCGTTGGACGCTGCCTCGGGGATATTCGCGAGAGCCGGACCGGTTCGCTCCTCCTCACTATTGCGTTCCTTCACACGTCCGCCGGGCTGCAAGAGCATCACCACCAGGGCAACCAGCGCGAATATCAGCAGAAGCACATAGATCCAGAACAGGCTCTTTCCCAGAGCCTCCTGCAACTGACTGATGAACGCACCTGGCTGCAAATCTCTTATCGCCGGTTTAAGCAGGATATCCGACGGAACAATATCCTTCGGTAGATGAGCAACGACCTCGCTAAAACGGGCATAAACAGGCGCAAATTCCAACGCCATCTGGGCATTAAGAATAGTCCCCATAATAGCAAC
>JAFMRP010000063.1 GCA_017354095.1 Ktedonobacteraceae bacterium | reverse complement strand
ACGCGCCTGCGCAACCGCAAGCTGTCGATAGCGGGTAATCTGGTCAATCACCTCGCTGCTGAACCTGGCGAGTGTGCCCATGTAGGCCACAAACAGCGTGAAATCGCCGATGGTGAAGCTGCCCGCTTGCAAGGAACTGCCAGCCAGCAGCAAAACCAGCCCGGTCCCGATGCCCGCGATACCTGTGTCAAGCACGCCGAGTACCACGTTGCTGAAGAGATTCTCACGCAGCGAGGTGACGCGGCGCTGATTGTTCAGCCTGCGAAAACGCTTGATCACACTGGGGATCGCGCCAGCCACTTGGATAGCCTGGGTCACCCCAAACATCTCGACGAGATAGCTACTGACCGCGCTCGCTGCTTCGCTGCTCTTGCGCCGATAGTGCTCAACGCGCTTGCTGAGGGTGTTGACGATCAGATTGCCCACCAGCAAGGGCAGAACCGCGATCACGGTGATCTCTCCATTGATGCGCGTCATAATCAACAGCGCGACCAGCGTTTCCGCGCCCATGCCTACAAAGACAAAAGCGCTCATACTCAGAAAAAAACCAGGGTCCCCGGTATGGTTTTGCAAGCGGTTGATCATATCGCCACTCTCACGCGGTAGGGCAGCGGCTCCCGGCTGACGCAGCAGATGTGTCAGGAGATTGGCGCGGAGCAGCTCCCTGGTTTTGAAGATGGGCAGGCGTTCGGTGAGCATGACCGCCATCAAATTCACCATGCGCGCCAGTATATAGCCCAACATCAGGCCGGCCAGCCCCCAGATCGTGGCGTCAAGCTGGCGAGATCGTGTCAGATGATCGATGATCTGCTGCACCAGGAGCGCTGGCACAAGCGGCAAGAGACGGCGCGGCAATTGCAACAGAGCCGTCCAGACGTAGTTGTTGCGGGTGAAGTAGAGTAGTCGCCCGACAAACGTGCGAGTTTTCATGTGAGCATCCCTTCCGAGTTGGTTCGTTGCAGCAATTGGCTGTAATGCGATGTGGGATCGTTGGCGAGCGTCTTGCGACGGTCATATTCCAGCACGCGCCCATCTGCCAGGACCAGAATGCGGTCCATGCGTTCGACCGTGCTCAGACGATGGGCGATCACCAGAACCGTGCGCCCGGCCAGCAGACGTTCAGTCGCCTCGCCCAGAGCCTTCTCAGTCGCTCCATCCAGGCGCGAAGTGGCTTCGTCCAGAATGATCAGCTGTGGATCTTGCAGGAAGACCCGAATACAAGCCAGCAGTTGCGCCTCGCCCGCCGATAGTCCGCCGCCGTTGCTGCTCAGTTCGGTATCCAGGCCCCGCGGCAGGCCCGCGTACCACTCGTCTATTCCCAATTGCTCGATAGCCTGCAGGATGCGCTGGTCGGAGAGAGACTCGTCAAAAAAGGTCAGGTTATCACGCAGCGTGCCGCGAAACAGTTGCACCTCCTGCGTGACCAGACCAATGCGCGTACGCAAATCGTCCAACCGTGCCAGGCGGAGATCCTGTCCAGCCAGGAGCACCGAGCCGGATGTAGGGTCGTAGAAGCGCATCAACAACCGGGTCAGTGTTGTTTTGCCGCTGCCAGTGCGCCCAATCAGACCCACCGTTTCGCCAGCCACCAACTGGAACGAAATGTGGTGCAGGACGGTCTGACCATTTTCGTACGCAAAGGAGACATCCTCGAAGCACACAGCCAGCGCACCCGCCGGAAAGTGCATACCCGGACCATCCTGAACGCGGCTCTGTGTGTGGTAGATCTCGTTAATGCGTTCGAGGTTGGCAGTGGCCTGTTGAAATGTGCTCAATTGCTCAGCAATATCATACGCGTGATCCAGCAATTGGAGCGTATAGATCAGTAGCATCACAACGGTAGCAATGCTGAAGCGACCCTGCACAAAAAAGGAGGCACTCAGGATCAGCACAACGAGCATACTGAGCGCTTCTAGACTCATGCCGGTGCCTTCAAAGCCCACCCAGAAGGCCGTGCGCTTCAACTCAGCCGAATTTTCTCTCCGCTGCAAGTGGGAGTAGTGGCGCAGCATATAGCGGGCCGCCCCGCTGGACGCGATATCTTCCAGGCTACTCAACAGCTCGCCCCAGAAGCCACTCAGTTCAGCTTGCGCCTGCAAGTGCCGTTTGTAGTACACCATAGCTACTTTTTGCAGAGAGGTCAGGACCACATTGCTGAGCAGGAGATACATGCCCATCGTCACGCCAAACCAGATATTCTCGCGGGCCATCAGCACCAGGATACCCAGCATCAGGATGCCACTGCCCAGAATGCGAATCACAAATTGCGAGAAAAAGGTGGAAAGCTGCTCCACATTGCTATCCACTCGTTCCAGCAGTTCGCCGGGCGTGTGGGCTGTATGGAAGGAGCGATCCAGGTTCAGGCAATGGCGCGTCAGGTCGGCGCGCAACTGATTGATAGCGTTCCACCCTACATTTTCAGAGAAGTAGCTCGCACACGCCGAAACCAGCCTGCTTCCAATAGCTGCACCAAGGTAGAGCAGAGCGATGATAGTCAACACCTGCCCGTTGCCATTGTGCTGCACAGCGTCAATGAAGATGCGGATAATCTGCGGTCCCAGCAGTTCCAGCACAATGCTGCCGATCAGCAAAAGTGTCATACAAACGACCCTGAACCATTGTGGACCCAGGTAGGTCGTGAAGAGCGTCCCATACTGGCGCAGCGTCACCCGCGTCGGTGAATTGTGGGCCGCGAGGGACTGAAAGACATGAGAGCGTTTCATCGGTTCCTCTAACTTTCCTTGTTCCTGAGAAACAAGCAGCAAGAGCAACCGTTGAGATGCATCTCTCCAAGATGCTATTCATCCAGGGGAAAGGTGAGGAAGAATGGTGCACAAGCATCCACACGTGTATCCATTTTGGGGCTCATCAGGGAAAGTGGTTGCCAAAATGGACTCCAGAAGGCTCACCGGTTGCAATGCTGCACACGCCGGTGAGAGTTGACGGTCTACTGTTCGTGAGACGAGGCTATGGACCGCACCAGAGAGGCGCACGCAGGCAAAAAGGGCAGAGTAACCCCTTGGGCCGTGGATGCAACTTTGCCATACGAGCTTTGTGGCAAAACGCGCTTTGGTGCAAATCCCATGGGTGCGTCTCCAAAGGAAAAAATGGTGAAACAGTAGTATAGAAGTGAGTATACCTGATGATCTCTCCTCTTGCAAGGGATGCAGACACGTACGAACCTGGAGCGGGAACAAGAGAAACGGGGACATACCTCTTGTTTTATTTGACGTGTGGGAATTCGCCAAGGCGATGGCCTCTCTGTGTGGCAGGAGGCAAGGCGGTAGGCTCGACTCTTGCACCATCAGATGCCAGGGATTGGCAACGGCATCGGGCTGTTCTTCGAGTCCGAGAACGATCAACACCTCGTTGTAGAGTGAGTGGTCTAAAACGCCCGCGATCCAGCGTGTGTGAACACGCTTGAGCATGCTTTGGCGGTTTCCTGTTGCTCGCTGTATGGCAACATGATTCGGAGGACTCGGAGGAGGTGCTGGAGACGATGGCGATTGAGTGGGCTGTTCTTCCTGATCTACCGGTAGAAGCCCTAACTGTTCTGGCGTCTTCTCAAGTAATTCGCACAGGCGGTGGTGGTATTCCAGAGAAAGGGAACGGTAACCACGCTCCCAACTGCGTATGGTTTGTCCCTCCACACCGACCTTCTGAGCGAGGACCTGTTGGGTCCAACCACGCTCGCGCCGGGCTTGGCGTAGTAACGTATTAGCTCCTGATGGTTTGCTCATAGAGATCCTACCATGAAAATGCTAAAAATAAGAGAATTTGATGCGCTAGATAGATATATAATCTATCTCGAATGCTGATCATAGCATCATTGCTGTGCTTAGACAAGTTTTCTTCCTGCTCACCCACTCCTCTCTGCCTTTTTCGTCCGATAATATTGGGGGTGAGAAAAGAAAAAAACGTTCACTTTTCCATCTGGCATTGGTACCATCAGGGTCCGGCACGCTCCTAATATCGCTATCAGAAACGCTTATGTTAGAAAAAACATAAAAATCGCCAATTTTAACGCTTAAATCGATAATTTATTGTATTTGATTAGAATATTTGTTATTTGCCTTTCTGAAGCTTTACATTTGCCCAAATTCCAACTTGACCCATAACACTGCTGAACAAACTGCACGCTCACAATCCTGAAATTTCTTCTACGAATCCTCGTTTCACCACTCAATCAGGCGAGGAATTGCGTCAACACCTTGTTTTGAGACCAGAAATGGGGTATGTTCTCAACGGAGGAAATAGGTTCTATGCGTTCCATTCAATTTACCCTTCTCCCAGCCCCAGACATGCTGAAAAGGGATGTCGAGTGTTTTCGGATCGCGCACTATTCAGGTGAGGAAGGATTTGCTCTCACCGTCAGTCCAAATGGCATGCCAGGGATCGTCTTACAACAGCACCACGGGCAGTCTCCTGTTGAAACGATTATCACCCCTTCCAGGAGTACTGGCTCCATCCCCACCGTCTATATCTACGGACAAACAACCGAGCCAGGGGTCATGAACCACAAAAAGGGGCCGTATACAACGGTACAAGTAATTTTAAAACCTCACGCCCTTCACACCCTCCTTGGCATCAACGCATCAGCCTTGACCCATAGGTTGGTGGACCTGCATGAATTTTCCGCTCGCTCTCTCCCTGAGCAATTGCTTGAAGCCACCAACGAGCAGGAGCAAATCGCTTTATTGACGAGCTTTTTAGTGGCTCAGCTCAAGCAGGAGAAACCGAGGGATACGTTCGTGGAAGAAAGCCTCCGTTTGATCCACCAGCATATCGGTGCCATTCAGGTGAAATCCTTACTGGAGCACCTGAATATCTCAGAACGCCAGTTTGAAAGGAGATTTAGCCAAACGGTGGGTGTCCCACCTCAATTGTATATCCGGGTGAAGCGGTTTCACGAAGCCGTACGACTCATAAAAACCGGGCAATTTGAGGCGCTGACAGCGGTTGCACATGCGCTCGGCTTCCATGATCAATCTCATTTTATTCGTGACATCAAGGCATTTGCAGGCCTGACGCCGACAAACCTGTCCCACCACGCTGATGATTTTCATCACGGTCAAGCAGGATATTTTTATCTCGCATGACGGTTTTTTACAAGTATTCGAGAAGCTGCCAGTGTATACTCCAACGAGATAGCGTGAAAGAAGGAGGCACTGATGTCACACACATCGTCCATGTCCCAACCCAATGTCCTGCTCTCCGGACTCGCCATGCCTGAATCGGCTCGTTGGCATGAGGGGCGATTATGGTTTGCCCATTGGGGAACGGGTGAAATCGTTGCCGTAGACCTGAGTGGGAAAAGCGAAGTCATCACTCGTCATGCTCCTCCTGCTTTTGGTTGGTCCATCGATTGGTTACCCGATGGGCGTCTCTTGATCACAGGGAAGGAGCTTCTGCGCATGGAGCCGGATGGGTCGATGGTTCGGCATGTGGATCTGAGCAGTATTTCTCAGTTCGGTTGGAACGAAATTGTTGTAGACGGTCGGGGGAACATTTACGTGAATAGCATAAACTTCGGCTTCCTTGCCGGGGAGCAACCCAAATCAGGTATGATTGCCTTAATCACCCCGGATGGGAAAACTCGGAAAGTTGCGGGTGACCTCTCTTTCCCTAATGGCATGGTGGTAACGCCTGATAACGCAACCCTGATCGTCTCAGAATCCTTCACAGGTCGGCTTCTTGCATTTGATATCGCCTCAGATGGCAGTCTCTCCAACCGGCGGGTATGGGCAGAAGGTCTTGGCCCAGACGGCATTAAAATGGATGCTGAAGGTGCCATCTGGGTCCAGGCAGCCGACATACGGGCAGTGACTCATCGTGCCGATTCTCCAGAAGGGGCCGTTGTACGAATACGCGAAGGCGGAGAAGTCCTGCAACGCATTGAACACGACAAGGATATTTTCGCGGTAACGCTTGGTGGTCCAGATGGCAAGACCCTGTTTCTGTTGGCGACCGAATTCCGCGGCGTCGATAAGATGAAGGAAGTGGCCGCGACCAGAATTGGGGAAGTGGTCATCAGTCAAGCACCGGCACCGGGTGCCGGATGGCCGTGATGGTAGATGGAGGCCGTGCATGTGAGGGGCAAGCTGTTTCCCTCTCGCATGCAGTGGTCTCCTTTCTGAAGGTTGGTTCTGTGCTTGTCCGCAAAACAGAACCATTTCAAACAGGGTTCTCAAAAATTTGACGCATCTCCTCATCATTTTTATCCTCTGAAGCATCTATCTCCGTTTTGATGAAAAATCGAGCCAAATTACAGCTTATCATTATAGACACAGTTTGAAAAATATGGCAAACATTGTCATAGCTGTTTCAGAAAAAAATAACAATAAAACCACTATATAACGTATTTATAGTAAATTACTGAATAGTAATATCAGATGCTTTATTTCATCTACAAAAGAGATAATTGATGAGTTTGAACGTTGAGCTGTATCGGTAATGTATCGGGTTTGTATCGGTAATGTAATGGTTGCGTATCTTCTCAATACCATGTTTTCTCGGTCATACTGAGAGTGCAGCGAGAGAAAGCAATGCGATATCACGCTTCGTCTTTTCACGCTGGTGCCATCAGGAGGACGGATCTATCCCAGCAATGTGGGCATTCTCCCAAGAAAGCCGGGAGGTTTGTGTCAGCCGGAGAGTGTCCTGAAAAAGTGACGAGAAATGATCCCACATTGACTGGTTGTTTCCGTATACTTTGCTTGACCGATGGGATACATCTGTTGTTCTGAATACGACTTTTGAGACAAAGGAGGTGCCGCACCGCGTTTCTGAGCAGAGGAAGAGGTGAGCAGACGCCCAGAAACCATTTCTCATGCGTGCGTCTGCCTCACATCTTCTTTGCGCTGAAGCCAGGCTGCGGCGTCCCGCTCAAGGGACGGAAACAGTGCTATGTACAACCAGCCATCCAGACGGCAGTATACGCGACTCATTTCCCAGGTACGCGTTCCTGGTCCATCTCTCCCCGGCTACCAGATCGAGTGTCATGATCCCTCACGCCAATTTTTTATTAATCAGTTGGTCATTCGTTGCAATCCGACCGAATACAAGGTGTTGTATTTTTTTCTGAACCACTACCGGGAACCGCTCACCTGTGAGGAACTGATTGCACTCTTCGACCCGGCGGCTCTGGAGTATCCGGATTTGCTGGAGCGAGCGCGGAGGAAATTGACTAAGGTGGTCAGCGACCTGCGCGTGAAACTGTGGGAGAGTGGCCTCACGATTTTCACCGAGTATCGCGTCGGCTATCTGCTTGATAAGCAACCAGCATATCCCCGTCCCATACCGCGCAAAGACATCAATCGGCTCAAGAACCCCAACGTTGAGCTCGATCAACCATCATGATCAAGCAGCAGAAAGAGACTTTGTTTGCCACCAGGCGAAGACCTTCATATCCATGCGATAGCTTCCATTCTCTCCGTAGGCACGGATGCCTGCGGGCAAGTGACAACGACTGTGAGGAGTCTCTATGCAATGGTGTGTGTCTTTTCCTGAAGAACAGGTAGTAATTGTACGACCTTCTCTCATCACGATTTGTGCCGGCAGCTATCCGGCGGCCAAGTTGCTCAGTGTCTTGCTCTATCGCTGCAGTTTGCGCCGACAATCCCCTCTCGATGTGCCACTGATTGGCGCGTCTCACAAGACCCGAGAGAAAACAGCGGATCACGATCCTTCCTGGTGTCTCTCTCGAACCCAGGTGCAACTGGTCACCGATATGTGCGGGGAACTCTCCGCAAAAACGCTCCACGATGTTGCCATCCCAACGTTACAACTACTCGGTTACGTTGACGTTGATGCATCTGGTGCAGTCCACCGCTATACCCTTCACTTGAACCCGATCCGTGCCGCGCTCACTGCCTGTCGCCACGGGGCAGATCAGGTCGAAGCGGTGTAACACCGCAACCTGCAATGCGAACTCTTTCAGATTGATCTCCCATGCGAACTTCTTCTCAGCGATAAGCACTATTTCCAACGGGCATTAGAAAAAGTTCGGCTGGCCAATAGAAATGTTTCGCATGTCCGCGGAGGCCCTCACCCTCGAAAAGAAGCGCGGTTAAAGGCCCCAGAAAGCACCTCCAAGAATCAGAGAGAGATTCAAGAACACAAGCAAGAGGATGTGGCGGCTGGTCCCCTTCAGCATGCCCAAGCGGCTCCTGCTGAGCAAGTCGGGAGTACAGGGAGCTCCACGCGTCAGCAAGCAACGAACAAGCAACGTGAAGCCGTCTCAATGGGGCTGCACTCTATTCCTCAGGATCATGTACCGAGCCGTCAGTGCCCCCCAGCAAAGGAGAGAGCCATCTCCGAACGCCTTTCCCCATCCAGGCGAGTGCCGCCAAAGCGACTGGCATTTACGACAGGCGGGCGCCGCACCTACGAGGCGTGGTGCAGTCTGTTTCCCGTAGCGATCCCTGAGAGTGACACGATCATTCAGGCTGCCAATCAGCTCGATGCGCTGATCGCGCCGTGGGCCGCGACACGGCACACCACGCTTGCAGAGGTGCTCAAGGAGATCAAAGAGTGGATGTACGCCACTGATCGACGGGGTTTCTACGCCCGTGGGATCCGCCTCGGGGATGTGCTCAGAGATTTTGAGGGCTGGCAATCGGCGCAAGCACGTCGGCAGGCTACCTCCCCATCCGGGCGACAAACCAGCGAGGAACCGCTTTATAGCCTGGAGGTGTTGTTGTCACAACCGCAGCGCTCCCTCCTGCCATCAGAAAGGCATGATCAATGAGCAAGGAGTTCGTGCCGCTTCGCCAGAGTCCAGCTTCAGCAGGAGATGACAGAAGCCCGGTTCCTGTTGGAAACCTGGTGCAGGGATGGCGCATTCCAGAAGCGCTGTTGGTGCGACGACCGGATCTGGCGCATGTGAACCGTGAGCGCGTCACCTACGTCTGCCCAACCTGTGGGGTCGTTGCACCACATGAAGTTCACTTTGGCCATCCTGAGCAGGCAGGGTATCTCCGTCGCGCATGTGCATGCCAACAACGGGCGAGAGACGAGCGTGAACGGCAGCAGTACATCGAGACACGCCATACCGTGAGGCGCCGCCGCACCTATCACTGGCTTGGGGTACAACAGGATCTGTTGGCATCCATGACCTTCGAGGGATTTGAGGCGCATTACCAACCACACGCCTTCCAACAGGCCCGCAGCTATGTCGATCTGTGGGAGCAACGGACCAATCCTCTCCCGAACGTCTTGTTTGCGGGAAGCTTTGGGACAAGCAAGACCCACCTGGTCTGTGCCATCGTAAACGACCTGGGCTCCCGTGGACACGCGGGGCTGTTTACGACGGCACAGGATCTGTTCCAGGCACTGTATGCCGCTGATTTCGCCAGGAAACAGCAATTGCTGGATCAGAGTAGCACCACCCCGTTACTGGTGCTCGATGATCTGCACCAACAGCAAGAAGGGACATTGATTACCACTCCACGGCAAACGGTGAGGCCGGAATGCTCCAAGTTCGCCGCGTGCTGACACGCATTCCGACGAAACTTCCGGGGATAGGATTTGTAGAGGCTGAACCAAAGACAAAAACGAGCCGACGGAGTATAGTGCTCGCTCATTTTGCTTTAGAGACGCTTAGAAAGCATCGATTGAAGCAAGTGGAGATGAAGCTCAGAGCTGGCCTAAGATGGCAAGAGCATGACTATGTGTTCTGCACCAGCATTGGCACGCATCTGCACCCAGATCGAGATGCTCTGGTGCCACTCAAGAAGCTCTTGAAAAAGGCTGGACTACCACCAGTGCGCTTTCATGATCTTCGCCATAGTGCTGCAACACTTTTGATGAGCAAAGGTGTTCATCCCAAATTAGTCCAAGAAATTTTGGGGCATAGTACGATTCGCATGACCCTGGAGATTTATTCTCACGTATTGCCACCAATGCATCAGGGTGCTATCGAGAAGTTAAATGATGCATTGCAAGGCTAGTTTTCGTTAAGCTGTCAAATCAATTTGTGGAGGAAAAATGAAAGTACTCCATTAAGGAGTGAAGCAGCTTGAGGCCATTTCCAGATGGGTGAGAGGTGCCGAAGGGGGGATTCGAACCCCCATGCCTGTTCGGCGCAGCGCCCTGAACACTGTGTGTCTACCAGTTTCACCACTTCGGCTTGCTTATCACTTGTCCCTTCGGACGTGCTTTATAATACAGTATCCCCTCCCCCTTGTCAATAGCCTTTCCGCAAAGATTTTGGCTCTTCTAAACAGGCGTCCCCTCAGGGCAAGCAGATATAGGTCAGCGGCCCGCCAGGCATGCTATAATTAAGAGAGATATCGTGACATATATCTCGTACATCTCGCTTGCTATAGTACCTGGAGCCTTTATGCAACGTCCCGACGCGCCAGTATATGCGGCCATTGATATCGGTAGCAATACGATACATCTCGTCATTGCCAGGTGCTTCTCTACTAACCTGGAAATCCTGGCCGACGAGGTGGAACTGGTACGTATCGGTGAAAGCGTCACAGCCACTGGTTCCATCTCAGATCAGAAATCCAATGCTGCAATCGCCACTCTGCTCCGCTATAAAGATCTGGCCGCTCAATACAGCGCACAACAGGTTTTTACTGTAGCAACCGAAGCAATTCGACGGGCAAATAATAATGCTTCCTTTCTTTCCGCCGTACATGCGGCTACCGGCCTGGAAGTTCCCTTGATTAGCGGCGATGTTGAAGCTGCATTGACGTTCTATGGTGCGACTTACGAGCACACAAGCACATCTCAATACCTGGGCGTAATGGACCTGGGCGGAGGCAGCACTGAACTGGTGCTAGCCAGAGATATGCAGATCGCCTGGCACACCTCCCTACCCATTGGCTCCGGCTGGTTACATGACCGCTACCTTTGCGCCGATCCGCCTATCCACGAAGATATGATCGTTGCACAGACCTTTCTGAGTACCTACTTGCGTGGCGCCCTAGAAAAACAGAGCACTCCTATGCTGATTGCTACCGGAGGTACTGCCAATACCCTGTTGTATCTCGCCCGTCAAGCCTTTGGACTACAGTCTGAACAGCGCCAGTTGAACACAGAATTGCTGCTACGCTGTGAAGGATTACTTTGCTCGCAATCAGCAGCCGAGATAGCTGACCGCTACAACCTGGAGATTGGACGCGTTAAAATTTTGCCTGCTGGCTCCCTGATCATCCGCTCTATCCTGGAACGCTGGCAACTCGACACTATTGATATCAGTCCACACGGAATTCGCGAGGGTCTATTGCTGGCCTTCATGCGCTATGGCGAGCACTGGCTGCAACAGGTAACACTCATCAGCCAAGCCACAGCCGATGGTAAGGGCAGTCCTTCCATCGTCGACGGAGCTTACCTATCGGCTCCGTTTGTGTCGGTTGGACGCTCTATGCTGCATGAACATCTTGAAAAAATGCTAGAGTGGCGT
>JAFMRP010000519.1 GCA_017354095.1 Ktedonobacteraceae bacterium | reverse complement strand
CTGGTGCGCGGGCGCGTTCACCTTCATCGGCAAAGGAACGCCAGCTCCCATCGATGCCCCCAAGCTCCTGGTCATCCAGGGGCCATACCAATGGGTTCGCAATCCCATGTACGTGGCAGTTCTTTCGACCGTGCTTGGAGAAGCTATCCTTTTTCACTCTCTTCCCCTCTCCGGATACGCTCTGCTCTTCTGGATCACCTGTCACCTGTTTGTAACCTTCGTCGAAGAACCCTCTCTGCGCTACCAGTTTGGTGCCAGCTATGAAACTTACCTGCGCACGGTTCCTCGCTGGATTCCTCGTCTCCCTCAGCCATGAAACCCTACTGATATAGAACCATACAAGAAATACCGTCAACACTCACGGAACCGGCTACCCGGCCCAGACCACCCTCATCCACCCGCTGCTGATTGACGGCAATCGTCCAGTCGCCTGCCGGCAGCTGGACCATCACAGCAGCGCGGTTGGGATTATATACCACGACAATATTGCTCCACATATCACCGTTCGCATGCTTCTTGAGCAGAAATACCACCGTATTGTCAGGACCATTCAGAAACGTCAGGCACTGGTCAATCTGCTCAACATTGGTCAGGCGAAACGCAGGGTGCCGCACCCGTAACTGGATCAGCCCCGCGTAATAGTTGAACACATCCAGGTACCGCGCTTTGCGCTCCCAATCAAACTGGTTGACGGCATCACCAGCGTTATAGCTATTGCTATTCCCCCCCTTGCTGCGCAGGAACTCCTCACCACCCTGCATAAAGGCCACTCCCTGCGCGGTCATCACTACCGCTTGCGCCAGCTTATCCATCTTGATCCGATCCTGCTCGCTCGCCCCCGGCGTACTGGCACTGATCTTATCCCACAGCGTCAGATTATCATGACTGGTGACATAATTAATGGTCTCGCCCGGAGCAGCCGCAAAATCATGCACGCTGCCCGCTACGCCTTTTTTCATCGTCTCCACCTGGCCAGAAGCACCCGTCACAAAGCCCTGCACACCCGGATCAAAAACGCTGCCGATCAGCCCGTTGCGCAGAGCATCATTAAAAATACCCACGCCCATCCCCTGCTGCTTGCCCCTGGTCAATAACTGATCTTCCGGCAGAGCCGAAGCCCCACCCGCCCACGGTTCTCCATAGAGCAACATATGCTCATTAATCTCACGCAGCTCCTGCGCCACCCTGCGCATCGTGTCTACACCAAGCAGCGCCATCAGGTCAAAACGAAAGCCATCAACATGATACTCTCGCACCCAGTACGCAAGCGAATCGCACACAAATTTCTGCACCATTGGCCGCTCGGTCGCAATTTCGTTGCCCACACCAGAACCATTGCTATAGTTGCCCGCGTCATCGGTACGATAGTAGTACAACGGCACAACCTTGTCGAAATCAGAGACACGCGTGGCAAAGGTGTGATTATAAACAACATCCATGACCACCCCCAGACCCGCGCGATGCAAACTCTCGATCATGCGCTTGTACTCTATAATGCGCGCTGCACCATGCGGCGTCGTGGCATAGGCCCCCTCGGGCACATGGTAGTTCCGTGGATCATAACCCCAGTTATATTGGCCAGGCTCATTCTCGTCAACGCTGGCAAAATCAGCTACCGGCATTACCTGCACATGCGTGACCCCCAGCTCCTTCAGACTATCCACACCGGTCGCAACCTGGGCGGGCCCACTGGTCCCCCGCTCGGTAAACGCGAGATATTTACCCCTGTACTGCATACCAGAATTTCCGGCAATTGAGAAGTCCCGCACGTGCGTCTCATAAATTACCGCGTCCACCGCGTTCTCCAGCACCACAGGACGATCATCCCCCCAACCTGGCGGATCGGTTCGCTGAAGATCGACAATCATACCCCGTGTGGCATTAACGGCCATGGCCTTCACATAAGGATCAACGGCTATCTGCGTACTACCCCGCACCGTTACCTGGTAGAGATAATACCAGTCAGCCAGGTCTTCCTCGACTCTGACATACCAGGTTCCTTGTTCCGCGCGCTGCATCTCAACCACCGTTACCAGTGGTCCATCTTCACTATCGTACAGCAGCAATTGCACCGCGGAAGCCGTTGGCGCCCAGAGCCGGAAGGCTGTAGCCTGGCCCGTATACACATTCCCCAGGTCATCACCTCCATAGGTATACCCGGCAGTATTGAGCACATTACGCGGAATCAGCGCGTGCGGCCCATAACCATTCAAACCGAGTCGCAATTGGCCGGTCACATCAGGCGCATCAGCCAGCAGAATACGCACCAGGTCGGCCTGCCCAGAACCCGGCTGCGCCGCGCTTTCTACAGCGACGGTGGGAAATATGTTTCCGGTTACTACATCCATCACCGTGACATCCCGAGCATCATAAGGTAATTTCAACGGCGAAGAAAGCCTGGCAAGCACGGTTTTCTCACCATCAAGAAACGCATTGATCACATACGGCTTCTTTACCGCCTCACCATCATTCAACGAAGTACTCACATTGCATCTCCAGAGACGAGCCACACCTCGGTTACCCTTCCAAAGGCACCCGAAAGAGTGCTAAAATTGTTTATAAAAATATGATACCCTAACGGAAATAACCTGCACAACCGTTTACTAAAACGATACCACCTTTTCTCGTGAATAGACACCAGAGAGCAGATAGCCCGATTCGCGACAAAGTAACGCGAACCGGCCATTGTGATATACTGCTAGATACAGAGCCATGGATGATTGCGCCGCTCAAAGAGGGCGCCACATGGTCAGAAATCATTTGAGGGTATAAGATGGCTCTTGAAGGTTCCCAACTTGGTCGATATCAGCTGGTACAGCGTGTGGGCTCAGGCGGCATGGGGGAGATCTACCTAGCCAATGACACACGCATCGCACGACAGGTTGCACTAAAAGTACTACGAGCCGAACCAGCAGAAAATACGAGCGGCATGTCCTCCGATGCTGCCGCCAGACTGTTCCATCGCGAGGCACAGGCCATTGCGATGCTCGACCATTCCTTTATCTTGCCACTCTTTGATTATGGCGAAGAAGAAATCAATGGCCACAAAGTCGCCTACCTGGTTATGCCATTTCGCAATGAGGGCACCCTCAAAGACTGGCTGCGCCGCACACGATCCGGCAAGGGGATAATACCACAACAGGACATCGCCGCCCTGATCGCACAGGCCGCCAGCGCGCTGCAATACGCGCACAATCGCCGCATCATTCACCAGGATGTGAAACCATCCAATTTCTTGATCCGCAGCAATCCAGACCACCCTCAACGCCCCGATATCCTGCTGGCCGACTTTGGCATCGCGAAAAACGCTAATGCCACCGCCCAGCTTTCCAATAATCCACGCGGCACACCCGCCTACATGGCCCCGGAACAATGGCACGGACACGCCTACCCCGCGACCGATCAATATGCCCTGGCAATCATGGCCTACGAAATGCTCACAGGCCACCCCCCGTTCCATGGCAGCCTGAAACAACTGATGCAAGCCCATCTACACGCCAAACCACAACCACCCAGCACCTATAATCCACAGGTCTCAGAAAAAATCGACCAGGTGATTCTTCAGGCACTGGCAAAAGAGCCGGAAGAGCGCTTCCCGTCTATCTCGGCCTTCGCCTCCGCTCTACAACGGGCAACCACAGATCAATCTTCATTGAATACCATGACGCTGGCTCACGACGTACCCAGCTCACCACTCGCTGCCACCGTCCTCCCAACGCCAGCTCCAACCCTGACACCCCAGCATATCCAGACGGCGAGCAGGCCAACGCCACAACTGACCGATCATACTCCCACAGAAATACCACACACCTCAATCGCCAGTACCAGCATCAAATCCAATGAACTACCCCCACCAGTGTCCGGAGAACAACCACGCCAGCCCAGGCGCCTGGGCACTATCCTCATCATAGCACTGGTACTTCTGGTAGTCCTCGCCGGAGGCACAGGAGGCTTTGTGTATTTCTCACACCAGTCAGCAATCAAGGCGACGGCCACTGTCATCCCCCACACGCCCACTCCCACACCCGATCCGCTTACCAGTAAGGACAACCCCTACCCACCCCATACAGGCACACTGGTCATGGACGATCCTTTGAAGGATAATACCAAAGGCTATAACTGGACCAACGATCCAGGCGTCGCCCACCTGTACTCATGCACCTTCTCCGGGCAGGCCTACCACGCTGGTACCATCTTCGGCGGCCTCGCGAGCTGCTTCAGCAGCGTAGAACTGGACAACGGCACATTCCAGGTCCGCGTTACCCTGATCAAAGGCGATAGCGCCGGCCTGCTGCTGCGTGGCTCGTCGAAAAGCAACGCTTACTACTACTTCTATATCAGAAACGATGGCTCCTATGGCCTGGACCTCTATAGCTCAGATGATGGCGGGCCCAAAACCCATATCAAAAATGGCGGCAGCAAAGCTATCCATACCAAACCCGGACAATCAAACCTGCTGGCTATCGTGGCCCAGAATGATCAACTGGACCTCTATATCAACCAGCAACTGGTAAGCACCGTGCATGATACACGCTCTAGCAAAGGCTTTGCCGGCGTCGGCGCCAGCGGCCTGCTCAATCCCGCCGAAGCAATCTTCGACAGCGCCCGCGCCTGGAGATTCTAACCAGACAACAAAAAAGGGAAGACGCA
>JAFMRP010000518.1 GCA_017354095.1 Ktedonobacteraceae bacterium | reverse complement strand
GAACAGCGGGCCGAGCTGGGGGAAGCGTGGCAGTTCGGCGAGGATGACGCGCAGCAGCGCCAGATACGTGGGCTGGGTCATCATGGACAGGATCTCGTGGGCGACCATTGTGAGAGCCTGGCGGAGCGATGGCAGATCGTGAGGCGGGATCATCTCCGAAAGCCTGGAAGAGAAGCCTGGTTGTGCCAGGGTCAGGTTGCCCAGGACATCGACAAAGAGTTCCTCCTTGCTGGCGTAGTGGCGGTAGAGGGTCTCCTTGGAGGAGATGCCAGCCGCGGCCATAATGGCATCGGTGCTCGTCGCGAGGTAGCCATGTTGAAGGAAGAGTTGTTGCGCGGCGGCGCGGATCTGTTCGCGTGTCTTTTGTGCGCGTTTGTTCTGCCTGGTTTCCATTGCTTGCTGTCTCATTTCCATTTTACAGTATCGTACTTTACGGTACGATTATAAAATAGAAATGGATGAATGTCAAGGGGAGCGTGGTGGTGTGGGCAAAATTGCGAGGGATATATCGTCTCCTTCTAGTATACAGGAGAAATTGTCTCAAACACATCGGCCAAAGAGCCAGTGTGTTTTTTCGCTTTCTCCGATATGATATGGGCCGTCAGATTGTACTCAGATAGCAAACTGGCATGGTTTTGTTATCTGCCGCTTCGAGAGTGCAGAAGCTCTGTCTCAAGGAGGTTAAGCTCTTGCAGATTCGACGTTTCAGCCCTGATCTTAAAATCAAAATCCCTGGTAATCATCCCGGTCTCTACGGGGTGCCTATTCAGCTCCCGCGCGGGCGAATTCCTCCTGAAAAGCAGGAAGAGTTTGCCAGGCGTGTCCACGGTATACCTTTATTGTTGGATGCAGAACTGCAAGTGGAGGCCATGTACTTTGATCCGCATGCTTCAATGGAGGAACACGCGGCAGGTCATCCGATTCTTTTCCTGGTCATTAATGGTCGGGGAACAGTGCGTATTGGTGGCCCCTCCGGGGAAACGTGCGAGGTCCAGACTGGCGATACTGTTCTCTGGCCTGCTCACATCGATCACACGGTCTGGACGGGTGAAGAAGAACTCCATGCGATTGTGATCAATGTTTTCCAGGACAAGGCTCCGCGTTGATAACTCTGGCGAACAAGGCTGAAGTGTCTCTGCCTCTTGCCCCGGCGGGCTGGCCACCCGCGAGGGGTGGCCTTGCCTATCTGAAGGGGAGATGTGGTAACCGGGTTGGGGCTTATTAGCCTTTGAGGCCTGATGTCGAGATGCCTTCGATGAGCAGGCGTTGGAAGGCGATGAAGAAGCCGAAGATAGGGATCAGCGCGAGCACCGACATCGCGAAGAGGGGTCCGAAAGAGGAGGTGCTGGTACTGTCCTGGAAGGCGCGGAGAGCGATTGGTACGGTAGCGATCGAGAGATCGTTGAGGAAGATGAGCTGGTTAAAGAACTCGTTGTAGGTCCAGATGAAGGTAAAGATGGCGGTTGTAACCAGGGCTGGCATAGTGAGCGGCATAATGATGCGGGTGTAGCGCTGCCAGAGGTTGCAGCCATCCAGGATCGCGGCCTCATCCAGATCGCGAGGGATAGCGCGGATAAACTGCACCATCAGGAAGATGAAAAAGGCATCGGTAGCCAGGAATTTGGGGACGATCAGGGGCAGGAAAGTATTGACCCAATCCAGGCTTTTGAACAGGACATACTGTGGTACGATGACCGCGTTAGTGGGCAGCATGATCGTACCCAGCATCAGGGCGAACCAGAGGCCTTTAAATTTAAAGTTCAGGCGCGCGAAAGCGAAGGCGGCCATCGAGCAGGCGATCAGGTTACCGATGACCGCGCCCAGGCAGACAATGAACGAATTCAGAAAGAAGACCAGGAACGGGTAGTCCAGGCCATTCCAGCCGTCGGTATAGTTTGAGGTGATCCAGGTGGGATGCAGCAGGCTGTCGAGGCTCAGAATGTTAGTGCTGAAGATCTCGTCGCCAGGTTTGAAAGAAGCAGCGATGAGCCAGAGCAGCGGGTAGAGCATAACGACCGCGCCCAGGATCACGATAGCGTGCGTAAATATGTGAGGCCTGTTGCGCCGTCGCCCGCGAAGTGGTTTTAGTGTTTGGATCATCAGTTTAACTCCTCTCATCCTGGTAGAATACCCAGTAGCGCGAGGTCAGGAAAGCCAGACCGGTGAAGATCGCGATCGCGATGAGCAGCAGCCAGGCCATTGCCGAAGCGTAGCCCATCAGCTGGTTGCCGAAGCCCTCAATGTAGAGGTAGAGCGTGTAGATGAGGGTCGAGTCTACCGGTCCGCCGGTGCCTCCACTGACGATAAAGGCCGGTGTAAAGGCCTGGAACGCGCCGATCATTTGCAGCACCATATTGAAAAAGACAATAGGTGTAAGCAAGGGTAATGTAACCTGGAAGAAGGTACGAATCTTGCCTGAGCCATCGGTTGCCGCGGCCTCATAGAGTTCAGTGGGGATCTGTTTGAGCCCGGCCAGGAAGATCAGCATAGGTGAGCCGAACTGCCAGATCGCCAGAATGATCAGGGTATAGAGAGAGGTATTGGGATCGGATATCCAGCTCTGTGAGGTGTGGATGCCGATCAGGCCCAGGACTTTGTTTACCAGGCCATCGCCGGAGAAGATCTGTTGCCACAGGATGGCGATAGAGACGCTGCCGCCCAGCAGGGAAGGGACGTAGTAGACCGCGCGATAGATGCCCAGGCCTTTGAGGCTTTTATTGAGTAGCAGGGCAAGAGCGAGCGCGAAAGCCAGTTTGAGTGGTACTGAAAGAAAGACGTAGACCACAGTGACGCGGACGGCGGTGAGCCAGCGCTGGTCTTGCAGCAGGCCGAGATAGTTTTGCAGGCCGATCCATTGTGGTGGACTGAGCAGGTCAAACTTGGTGAACGAGAGATAGAGAGAAGAAAGCATCGGGCCTGCCGTAAGGAAGATCACTCCCGCGAACCAGGGAAGAAGGAAGAGATAGGCGCCGATATTCTCTTTCGCTTTGCTTGAGAGACGGGATTTCCGGGTTTGTGGGAGGGAGGAGATGCGCAGTGGCATCTCCTCCTCATTTTGCGTAGTAGCTGTACGAGCCATGAGATAACTCTCCTGAGAGCGAGATGGCTTATTGACCAGCCTCGAGCGCCTTCTGGGCGTCCTGGTAGAAGGCTTGAGCGCCGCCAGAGACGGATTCTTTACCGAAGGCAATCGCCTGGCCGTGGCGTGTCAGGGCATCGGCGACCGCGCCCGCGCCTGAGGGATCGAGCACCGTTTTGACGCGCGCGATGCCGCTACTGGAGACCTTTTCCATGTAGGCTAAGATGGACTGCTGGACGCTGGTCAGGACGGGTGTGAGTTCCTGGCGGGCCTTGGATCCGCCGGGAGTGCCGCGTTCCAGGCCGAGTGCTTTAATGGCATCCGGGTTCGTGTTGACGAAGCCAATGAAGTCGGCAGCTTCCTGTGGATGTTTCGTCTTAGAATAGGCGCTCATCAACATAGAAGCCTTGAGGTACAGGGAGGAGGCTGTGCCTACCGGGGGTGAGGCCATGCCCATTGTACTCTTTGTAGCAGCCTGGAAGGCTTCAAACTGGTTGGACCAGAGGCCAGTGAAGACTGTTTTCCCTTTAATTAAGGGGTCGCTCTCGGGTCCGGCTGTGCTGCCCAGGCCGGTCTGTACATCTATTGGCAGGGAGCCACCGGCTTTGCGCAGGTCGCTCCAGAACTGGAACCATTCGACGACATCCTGCACTTCGTAGCCCAGTTTGCCATCGTTGGTGTAGAGTTCTTTGTTACGGCCACGCATCCACATCTCGAAGGAGACGATGTCGTAGCTATTGTCCCTGGTACCATAGACGCCATCGCTCTTCAGAGCTGTGGATAGCTTTGTGGCGTACTCAGCGAACTGGTCCCAGGTCCACTTCAGATTGTCTGGTGGATTGCCCACGTTAGCTTTTTTGAGCAGCACGGAGTTGTACATATAGGTGGGGTAGTTGCCGCCCATGGGGACGCCGTAGACTTTGCCATTGACTTTGCTGCTATCGAGCAAAGCGGTATCGAAGTCTGACAGGTCGATCGTTTTGTTCGAGAGATAGGTGCTCAAGTCGAGCAGCTGGCCCTTCTGGACGAACTGTTTGATATAGCGCATGTCCATCTGGATCAGGTCTGGCGCGGCGCTACCGGCGATCTGGGTATTGAGTTTGTTCCAATAGGAGTTGAAGTCGGTAAACTGTGAGGTGATTTTGATATTGCTGTGCTGTTTCTGGAAAAGGTCAATGGCCTTTTTCGTCAACTTATCGCGGGTGGCCGTGCCCCAGAAGATCAGTTGCAACTTGATCTGATCGGAGGAGCCGCCAGTACCGCCACAAGCGGCCAGCAATCCCATTCCCGCCAGGCTGCCCAGACCCATTTGTATAACGCGTCTGCGGCTGTAAAGATTTTCCGTCATAACGCTCTCCATTCTTGACAAAAAATAAACTTGGATTGGTAGTTGGCGTTTCCTTGCCAAAGTGCCTAACGAGGTGAAGAGAACCTGAGAACCGTGCTATCCTGTGTTATCAGGATAAAGTGCGTGCCCGGAGGTTGAGGCTATGCGCGACACCGGCCAGGCAAGCGAGTAGAGAAAATGTTTACTTCCTGACAAGGATAGTAACATGTGGTTGACTTATTGTCAATTATGA
>JAFMRP010000517.1 GCA_017354095.1 Ktedonobacteraceae bacterium | reverse complement strand
GGACCATTCAGGTCCCTCCTGCAGGTTTTTTACGCACTGAATTTGAAGGACTGCACCATTGGCTGGAAGTATGACGTATTGCTCAGATCAAAGGCAGCGGTGGGAGAACCATAAATCAACATGAATGCTTTGGTCGCGGGATCATGCTCTGGGTGATTGGTGACCATAACAACAAGCTTCGCATTCGCCGTCTGCCCACTCTCTGTGACGTCACCCGAAGCGGCGCCCTGATTCCAGGTGACGCCGTTTACCGTCGTGGTTGGGGCTATGCTCTCCTCCTTATAATTCTTTGCGGTACCTTTAAAACCTTGCAGGCCGCCCTGTATAAACGTGTCAGCAGGAACCGTGCCACCCGGGTTAGGTGCTGTCTGTACGATAAGGTTTACCGCACCGGTTGTGTCGGTGAATTGTACCTGCGATCCATTCTTGCTCACCTTCCAGCCCTGCGGGTAACCGATGGTGAAGCCATCACCCTGATAGGTAGTCAGGCTCGACGTAGGAGTAGTGGGTGTCGCCTTGGGCGTCGAACCACCAAGACCCAGAAAATCCAGGCTGCAAGCAGTTAGTAAGAATGAGAGCATAATACCGCCCACAAGCAGTATAAACCAGCTTTTAACGCGCATCTGCATAAGAATCGTAAACCTCCAATGATATCTCTATCTTCTACAAGGATTTTTGCTGCTGTTCACAAAAAGTAGTAAGGATAAGAAACACGGTAAAAATTAGAGTAATTATAGCAGGTGACTATTGTGCGCGCAACTGGCGTGACACTTTTGATTACTCAATCATCACAGAAATGCGTACATCGTGAAACTGCTTTCCATTTTCAACTCGTTTCGGGAAATTTCCTATAGACCAGCAAGGGCTTACGTTGTCTGCGCACACAGCAAACCCTTGATATAATAATAGCGGTTGCCTGCTTTGGATAGCTCCAGCAGGAGGAAGAAAACACAATAAAAGATGGTCTGCTGCTAGCCTATGCACAACACTTCGTAGGGATGAGAAATGCAATAAAAGTCTGACGACTAGATAGATTCAGGATACTCATGAGAAGAAGACTGCAGAGGAGAGAACGACCTCTTTTTGGATTTTATAGCAGTGCTAGTCAAGCAGCGCAATCCTCCGTGCCTGCGCGCCTTCCCTGGTGGCGTTCACAGATAACCGGTTACCTGGTAAGCCCTATTCTCGTAGGTATGCTGACGCTCGCGCGGCTTTTCGCTACACAACCGCTGTTCATCTGGGCTCCTTTCTGCCTGGTAGTCGTCTTGACTGGATTTTTATGGGGCCCGGGTCCCGCTTTGCTTGCCATGACACTGGCGATCCTTGCCATCAGCTACCTCATCATTCCTCAGTATGATCTGCTAACCCTGGATATCTGGAACGATATTATGCTGCTTGGTCCATTCGCATTTGTGCAAATCTTGATCGCGCTGCTTGCCTCGCAGAACGCGATTCGCTACCGGCGTGCTCTTGCCACGAAACAAGAATTGCAGGCATATGCTCAGGACCTGGCAGAGGCTAATCGTCAACTTGAGATGAACAATCGTCTCAAAGACTATTTTTTCACCCGCGCGGCACACGAATTAAGAACGCCACTCACCACCATTCTGGGAGAAGCACAACTTGCCCTGCGCCGCTTGAACAGAGCGAAAAAGACGACCAATGACCTGGCTGTATGGCAAGCGCATTTTGCAAGGATCGAGGAACGATCCCGGGGGCTGCATGCGCTTGTTGAAGACTTGATCGAGTTATACAACCTGCGTTCAGAGGAGATCCCTTTAAGGCGCGTCGCCTGCGATCTCAGCAATCTCTGCCTTGCAGTTGTTGAGGAGCAGCGTACACAGTCGGGTCGCCAGATTGAACTGCAACTTCCTTCCGACCCCATCATGCTGCAAGCTGACGGCGAGCGTCTTCGCCAGGCTTTCGTCAATATTCTGGACAATGCGATAAGATACTCGCCAAAAAACACGACGATTCAGGTTCGCGTTTGCGCAGCACCTGCTTACGCAATTATTGATGTCCATAACGATGATTCTGAACTTTCCCAGGAACAACAAGAACGGATTTTTGAGCCATTTTACCGCACTCCTTCCGCTGAGGCTTCGGGTCAAGGTGGGTGGGGCCTTGGCCTCACATTTAGCAAAGAATGTATCGAACGGCATGGCGGAAGGATCTGGGTAGAATCTTCAGAGAAAAAAGGGGTTACTCTCTTTATCGAACTCCCCAGATAGACCGCTCGTGCGTTTGCTTGCCAGGCGCCGAAAAGATCGAGGATGATCACCGGCAACCGGAAAGGCTCGCGAGCCGTAGTATATACGATACATCGTATAATATATTGGTCGCGAGATCCTTCACTGCATAGCAGGGATTGACGCGAGGCAGTCATACAGAAGCAGCTTGCACTGCAGCTAAGAAAGGACCTCTCCCCATGTATCAGGACCCCCGTGACGCCTACCGGCAGGCGCGCAGAGCACAACGAGCCGCCTGGCACGCTCAGCGTGCCGCCTGGCGTGCTAACCGCCGCAACTACCGCTATCTGTATCGTGGGAGCATATATGGCCGCCACCTCCCTATCCGAATTTTCCTGCTCAGCGGCTTCATTCTCTTTTTTGTGATTACTCACCAGTGGTACTGGCTGATTTTGATCGCAATAGGGCTGGTGCTGGTCATACAGTCAATTATCTCGCGTGTATTGAGTATGAGCTACCAGTGGCCTCAACAGCAACCACTCTATCAGCAGCCAGAGACACCCCCCTACCAGAGCGATGCCCCCTCCTCTCAGCCACAATACCAGCCGTATGATCAGGGTTACCAACCATCACAAAAGACGTATCAGGAGGGTAACCAGGAATATCCCTATCCTGTACAACCCGAGTACGATCGATACGAGGAGCCACAGGCGCAATATCCAGAACAGATGCCTCCTATGCAGCAACAGTAAGCGGGAAGAAGCCATGTTTAGAAAAATGCAGCAGTTCCCCAGATCTTGCGGGAACTGCTGCTAGAGGCCAGGAGCGAAAAAATCCAGCCCTATTTTCGTGAGAAGGTTCCAACCGTGCTGGTAATACCAACAACATCATTCGAGATTGCCTGTAACAGCGCCTCGTAGGTCAGCGAGGAATCACCGGCAATATGTGGTACCGAGAGCGCATAGACGGAGATAATATAGTGATGGATCTGTCCATTAGCTGGAGGACAGGGACCGTGGTAGCCAACCATTCCAGAACTGTTGGTGCCCTGGTCGAAGGGAGGCTGATTGCCCAACTCGTGCACTGAAGCCGGGATATTAAAGACAACCCAGTGATGGAAGCCGCCGGCAACCGGAGCATCGACATCGTTGATGGTCAGCGCGAAACTTTGTGTACCGTCAGGTACACCGCTCCAGCGGAATGTGGGAGCAATATTACGGCCAGTGCAGCCGTTCATATTAAACGAACTGTCGTGCGGCAAGCGTCCGCCATCTTTGAAATCAGGACTGGAGATCGTAAACGGCTTGTTGCCCTGAATCAGTGCCGAGCCACTCAAAAGGATGAGCAGACCCAGTAGTACCAGGCCCGCCCCCAGCACCCGAGCCGGGAGGCGTTTCGTTGCACCACTCTGCGTCTTGTGCATACCTGTATCCTTTCTCATGTTTTACAAGGCCCCACCTCTATGTATATACTATTCCAGGATACACCGTGCAAGCTCATCATGCACAACTCCGTGGAGCACTCGCTCCACACCAGGGAAGTAAATCGGGAGATGGCGCACCTGTCAAACTTCGTTTGACAGAGTAGCATTGCGCAAGGAGTGGGATGAAGATGACCAGCATCTGGTACGAGATCTTTCCAGTAACACTCTCGTCACAGCAAGCTGTTCTCATTGAGCCCTTTAGTGATGACCTGCATCCTCCCTGGCTGATCCCTCATCAGCCCATGCTTCACCCAAATACGCTCGTGGTTGAACAGCTTATGGCCTTCTTTGGTCTGGTTTTTGAACCAGATCGCACGATTGTGCATTCGACCTCGTGGCGTTATGAAGCGGCATCCGATCAGTTGATACTCACCTATCTCGTAGTGCTGCCTCAGGGAGACTGGCTTAACCGGTGGACCGTCTCTGAACGGATTGCCGTGAAACCAGTTGGAGCCATCAGTATGCTTCATGGAGATCACCTGGCTCCTCCTCACCATATTGGTCGCATGCATGTTCTGGCTCATGCTCTCGATCACCTGGCACATCTATATACCTATGATCCAGCTATCCAGCATGTGCTTGAGCCGGCATGGCATGAGATACTGCGGCTGAGATCTCCCAAAGCTGCCGGCTATGTCGAGAAGCCCGGCTAAATCGGCACTTCTCTTCTTCTCTGTAGGAGACGGACGGCCACGTAGGCACAGAGCCCGATCGCCAGCCAGGCCAGTCCCACCACCATGCCGATCCAGCCGCTGGCAATCAGCAGGATGAAGCACCCGAGAAAGGCCAGCGGCAGCACAAGGACGGGTAGAGGCGTACGAAATGCCGGTGTGGCTTCTCCGCGCAGGCGCGAACGCACCAGCACCACCAGCGGAAAAACAAAGTGCAGCACATACAGAAAGCCGCCGATGGCCGCGACCAGCGAGACAGAGCCTATGAGCGTGATCAGCGCCAGCAGAACACCGTTTAGCAGGATGGCGGCCCAGGGCACG
>JAFMRP010000062.1 GCA_017354095.1 Ktedonobacteraceae bacterium | reverse complement strand
TAAGCATATTACATGTATCCACTGTGCCAGATTATATACATCTTCAGGAGAGAGAGTATGACCTGCTCCATTTTTTCAAGACTATAGAAAGTTTACACAAATTGCGACCCAAAGTGCTAAAACACTATGCTTCCTTATCAGGGCTTATTATAGCGATATTGACATACTTTTCACCACTGTTTATAGTACTCTCTCAATTTCTCTTTGGAAGATGCGTTGATTAATGAAGCTAAAATTTGTACGAATATACGCGCAGAAAGGTGCAGCGGCGCGGACCAACCGTCCTTCAGCCTGGTAACAATATTTACCTCAACATGAATTTCAATTGTACCGTTCCTGGGGACATCGAAGAAGGGTCATTAGCACTATTTTGCTAGCCACGATGCTTGATCGCATAATGTTGAGAAGCTTGTCAAAACGAAAGATGCTGTGGTGAATCGCGGCGCGTGTGCCATGGTTTCACCACCAGCATCTTTGAAAAGTGCCTTGATAGCAGTTTTTTGTTATAGAGCAGGGAGAGGTGGGAGAGCTTTATCAATATGCATGGTCGCACCAGACCAGGCTTTTTTAGCACTCCAGTCGGCCTGGCCCTGCCAGAAGGGATTATCGGCGGGCAGGCCCAGGGGAAGAAAAACGGCCGAGCAGAGATAGAGGCTGCCGGTAGAAATATATTCTTCACCCACCTCTGGTTGGTGGCCGCAGAAGCCGATCGTCAGCCAGCCATTCTCATCGAACGTACCGGGCATCTCGATAGTACGTCTGATGACTGTTGTAAGAGCACAGCGGACCTGAGCAGGTATGATGGTGCTCTCCAATTCCTGGCGCAAAGCTATCTGGGCAAGGAGTTGGAACGCGCCAAAACGGTAGGCCAGCGAGCGACCAATGGGAGGAAATGTGCCTTCCGGAGAAATCAGGCGTTCCTGGATTGTGGCATAGCGGCGGGCACGCTGTACAACAGGCTGCTGCAAGCGCTGCCATTCGGGATACTTATTGCCGATGGTTTCAAGAATATCAATGAGCATGGGCTGAATGACGAAGCTGTTATAGTAATCGGCGTGGAACTCGGGACCATCGCTATACATACCATCGCCAAGATACCACTGCATATGTTGTTTGAGCGCATAGTCGATACGCATCGGGTCCCAGTCTGGTTCGCCCGCGCGATAGAGAGCTGTTTCGATCATGGCAGCAAAGAGGAGCCAGTTCGTAAACGATGGTTTGCGTGAGCGTGTCAGTTTGAGGGCCTGCACCACATTTTTTTTCACGCGATCATCAAGTTTCGACCACAGTTCTGTAGGGGCGCGCAGCAGAGCGTGTGATAGAAAGGCCGCGTCTACAATTGGCTGGAAGGAGTATGAGAAATTCATATAATCGGGCGACTGGGGATCGGTTCCGGCATCGATAGCACGGCGGCAGAGATCCCCGTAGCGCTGACGCAGCGCCTCTTCACGGGCGTCGGGGCAGGGTTGTTCCAGCCAGGGCGCCATGCCTGTTAGCAAGCGTCCCAGGGCTTCCAGATAGGTATAGTTGATCCTGTCGTCCAGCTTGCTTTCCACCGGCATAGAAGTCTTGAGGCGCCGGGCGGCCAGCGCATTCAATGGCGGGTCGGCGATACGTGTCATGGTTGCCAGCCAGTAGGCTCGATCAGTATCTTCCTGTTGCATAGAACTATCCTCTCTAGATCATCGTCTCGTTTACAGCTGCTTAAGATCCGACAAGAATTTGCCGAGCAGTTGTAAAAACACTCGGTTTCCCCTTTCAATTTGGGCCAAAATAGTGTATAATAGTGTGTACATCAAAAGTGGGCACGCTATTTCACATCTCAAGAATTATTGCTCCGGGTGGGTTGTGTTTCGCCCCTGCCGCAAGCAGACCGTACTGGTTTGGGCAGGGGTGTGTAAGCGCAACCCACCCTTATATTATATGCACTGTATTCCATCTTCACTGCTCCTGTTTGTAACTCTTTCACGTAGTGATATTTATCAGGAAATCGGTACAACTAATCAATCCTGATTATACCCGGCAGGGAGAGGGTTGTGAGCACACCACGGACACAGCATCCCGGTGGTCGGGAAGAGTGGGAGGGCAGACGACCTATTCACCAGGATGCGCAGGAATTGCAGGCATTCTATAGCGAGTACCTTGGCCTGATATACCGTTACATTTATAGCAAAGTAGGGAACCGGGAAGAGGCCCAGGATCTAACCTCGCAAATTTTCATTAAGGCTGTGCGCAGTGTTGATTATCAGCGCAGCCCGCAAAGCATGCAAAAATGGTTATTTCAGGTAGCGCGTACTACGGTAGCTGATTACTGGCGTGCTTATTATCGTGCTTCGGTGAGTTCGCTGGAAGAGTTGCTGGATGCTGGATGGGAGGGGCCAACGGAGGAAGAACCGGTTGTGCCAGCGACTTCGCCAGTGGAGCGGGTACAGCGCATTCTGGAATTGCTGCCTGCTCATTATAGTGAGGTGTTGAAATGTCGTTTCTTACTCAACCTCTCTATTAAAGAGACTGCAGCGAAGATGAACCTGACAGAAGCGAATGTCAAAGTATTGCAATTTCGTGCACTAAAACGGGCGGCCACGTTGGAAGAAGATCGTATTGGGTCATCTGACAATCATCATGGAGACTAATAATGCCGGGCGAAGACCAGGAACGTTTTGAAGATTATCTCGAATTAGAGCGCTATATCGAGGGGTTACAGGAGGAGCACCGTGTATCCCCTCCGCGTAACCTGACACCTGCCCAGGCGCGCATCTACCGTATGGCCGCGCTCTTTCATTCCGCGACCCCGGGTGCCTCTGAGCCGAGTCCAGAGTTTGTCGCTGCTTTATACAAGCGCTTACTCGCTCTTGGGGATGAGGGAGAGCTGAACGAGCTAGACGAGCCAACGGAGAAGTTGCCCATTGTGCAACGACAGGAGATAAGGCAGGAAGAAGTCAGTGGGCAGCCGCGCCTTGACGAGGAGAGCGGATCAGCCACACGACGGCCACGCGAGCCAGAGAAGCCGCGCACAGACCGCAGGCATGTACTGGCACGTCTCTCGCGGCGCAGGCTCATCGCTGGCGGGGCAGTTGCCGCTGCGTCGATGGCTGTTGGTACAGGTCTGGGGGCTGCGCTTAAACCCACCACACCACCCTCTCAGGGCAATGCTGCGCCACCAGCATACTCAATACCACTGGTACCGAGTGGTCCTGGCATCCCCACGGCTTTGCATTACGTTACAACATTGGAGCAGTTGGGGAAAAAAGCCGTGCAATTCTCGGCGGGAGGGGTGATTGGATATGTTATACTGAACGAGGGTGACAATCCGCGTTTCCCTAAAGAGAAATTCCCGGTGATTGCCTTCTCGGCAGCCTGCACGCATATGGGCTGTATTGTGCAATGGCAAGACGCGGATAGGCGGTTCCAATGTCATTGTCATGGAGGAGTATTCGATGAGTATGGTCAGCCGTCGACCAACAACAAATGGCGTTACACGGCGCTTCCTCCGCTGACAACGTATATAACGGATGGCAAGATCTATGTTGAGGTTCCGAAGATTGATACATGAGACGTAGGTTGTTCGTGCTGGCTCTTGGCATTGGCTTCCTGATCGTTATTACGGGCCTTGCCACCAATATCGATGGAATTATTCCTCACCGCCCCACGCCCCAGACTCAAACCGCCCAGGCAGGTCCATACCAGATCACACTACAAGTGACCCCCAATCCACCACCCACCACGCAGCCATCCACGCTCTCGCTCCAGATTGTGCGACGAGATACGCAGCAGGCAATTGCCGATGCACATGTTACGCTTGATAGCGACATGGAGGCGATGGATATGGGCACAACTCATGTTGAGGCACAGATGCAGACAGCTGGCGTCTATCAGGCCCAACTTCAATTCAGCATGAGCGGCTCCTGGCAGGTGCGCGTACGGATAGCCGTTGCGGAAGCGCAGGCCGAGAGCGCTCTATTTGAGATTACCGCGCAATAGCAAAGTACGTGCGCTAAGGTTCTTTGTTGCTTGTAAGAAGTTGTTCAGCCTCCGCAAAGCTCTGAGCCAGAGCCAGGGAGGCTGGCTCTGGTCATTTTTACAAATTCGTTGCCAGCGTCTCTCGCACCACGGCGGCCAGCGCCTTAATGAAGAGCGGTGTCGTGTTGAGCGAGGCCGTTCGTGCGAACTGGATGCCATGTTGCTCGGCCTGTTCGCGCGCGCCGATCTCAATATCGTAGAGAATTTCGAGATGGTCGGCAAGAAACTGTACTGGGGCGATCAAGACATGTCGCTGTCCGGCAGCTTGCAGTTGAGGCATGATATCGGCAAAATCTGGCTTGAGCCACTCCTCTGGCGTGTGGCCCGCGCTCTGATAGCAGAACATCCAGCGCTCTTCTGGCAATCCTACCAGTTGTGCAACGGCGGCGGCGGTCTCTTTAAGATCGTTGATGTAGTCTGGTTCCTTCTCTACAACGCGTTTCGGCATGCTGTGCGCAGTGAGTAGCACGGGTATGCTCGTGCGCACATCTTCGGGCAAGCGATTCAGCGCCTCGCGCACTCGCTGTGCCAGTGCCTGCAAGAAATACGGTTGTAGATGCCAGTCAGTAGCAATCTTGAGCGTGAGATCCTTGCGATGTAGCTTCTCTACTGCCTCCTCCAGCGCGCGCACATAGCCACTCATGATGATAGGCGAGTACTGTGGAGACATAATGATACCAACCACGGTATCCGCATCCGCGGCAGTTTCGGGTGCGACATCGGCAATAAAGGGGGGAGCAAAGCGCATGCCGGCCGTCACGTGGTAGGTCGTGCCATCGCTACTCGCCTGGTTCAGCTCATCTTGCAGTGCGGCCGCCTGCTCACGTGTAATGCGCAGTAGCGGCGAACCACCGATCAGGTCATAGCGCCTGCGGAATTCGGCAATCACTTCGGGCGAGGCTTCACGCCCGCCATAGACATGTTTAAGGTAGATAGGTATATCATCTAGCGTGGCCGGTGAGCCATAGGTCATTAGTATCACACCGATACGCTTAGCCATAGACATTTCCTCTCAGTGTTTTTAGCGCTGCGTCGCTGTATGAACGGCATCGACCAGGCGGCGCAACAGGTCGGGATCGGCATCTTTGGGTACCGCGTGACCAAAATTAAAAATGTGGCCTGGGCGATTAGCTACCCGGCGCAACACATCGTGCATGCCCTCTTCAATCACTGGCCACGAAGTTGCCATGAGCGCCGGATCGAGATTGCCCTGGATACCACGCTCGAAGCCGATTCGTTTCCAGGCCTCATCGAGATCCACACGCCAGTCGACGCTGATAACGTCGCCACCCGCCTCAGCAAGTGTTTCCAGCAAAGCGCCTGTCCCGGTGCCGAAATGGATAGCGGGAGCACCATTTTGCCTGACGGCCTCAAAAACGCGACGGGTATAGGGCAACACAAAACGGCGATACACACTGGGGCTGAGCGCTCCGACCCAGCTATCAAAGAGCTGAATCACGTCGGCGCCCGCGTTAATCTGCGCCACAAGGTAGCCGCTGATCGTCTGTGTAATCTTCTCCATCAGGGCATGCCAGATGGCTGGCTGGCCATACATCAGCGCTTTAGCGACGCGATAATCACGCGAGGGGCCGCCCTCAATCAGGTAGCAGGCCAGCGTAAAGGGGGCACCCGCGATACCAATAATTGCTTGCTTCCCCTCCAGTTCGCGACGAATCAGGCGGATACCCTCCATTATAAAGGGCGTCACCTCCTCAGAGGAGGGCACACGCAGCCGCTGTACATCTTCCAGCGAGCGCACGGGAGTATGGATCACAGGCCCTTCTGGTGAGATCGAGAGCTTAATGCCCATCTCTTCCGTAGGCAGCATGATATCGGCATACAGGACGGCAGCATCGACACCAAAGGTTTTAATGGGCATCAAGGCAACGCTCGAACTCAGCTCAGGTGTCTTCGCAATTGTTAAAACGTCATATTTTTTAAGTAACGCGCGATATTCAGCCACACAACTGCCTGCCTGGCGCATAAACCAGACTGGTGTGGCATCGGGCTGCTGGCCCTGGCAGGCCGCGAGGAAGCGAGCAGCCCCAGAATGAGGAACAAGTGACGTTCTATCCATACAGATTGCTTTTCTCTACTAGCGCTGCGTCGCAGCATGCACGGCGTCAACCAGGCGGCGCAGCTGGTCAGGGTTGGTTTGTGCCAGCACGCCATGGCCAAGGTTGAAGATATGGCCCGGACGGTTGGCTGCCCGGCGTAGCACATCGTGCATACCTTCTTCAATCACCGGCCACGAAGTGAGCAACAGCACGGGATCGAGATTGCCCTGCACACCACGCTCGAAGCCAATCCGCTTCCAGGCTTCATCAAGCTCCACGTGCCAGTCGAGGCCAATAATATCTCCGCCTGCCTCGGCCATTGCTTCCAGCAGCGCACTGGTGCCAGTTCCGAAATGGATGGAAGGCACGCCGCTGTTTGTCACGACCTCAAAAATGCGCTGTACATACGGTTGAACGAAGCGGCGGTATGTCGTTGGGCTAAGCGCCCCGACCCAGCTATCGAAGAGCTGAACCACATCTACACCCGCGCTAATCTGCGCCAGGAGATAGTTCGAGACAACGGCAGTAAGTTTTTCCATCAAGGCGTGCCAGAGTTGGGGCTGGCCATACATCAATGCTTTAGCGAGGCGATAGTCGCGCGAGGGACGGCCCTCGATCAGATAGCAAGCCAGCGTGAAGGGCGCGCCGGAGAAACCAATCACCGCCTGCTGGCCATTCAATTCACGTTTTACCAGGCGGATTGTCTCCATCTCGAACGGTGTAATCTCGTCCACCGAGGGAATGTATAAAGCCGCGATATCTTGCATACTGCGTACAGGATTATGAATGATGGGGCCAACTTCATGCTGGATCTCCAGGGAGATACCCATCTCTTCCAGAGGTAGCATGATATCGGCGTAAATGACTGCGGCATCAACACCAAAGGTTTTTACGGGCATCAGGGTTATCTGTGTGCTTAACTCGGGTGTTTTCACCATCGTCAGCATGTCATATTTCTGGCGCAATGCGCGGTATTCTGGCAAACAGCGACCAGCCTGGCGCATGAACCAGACTGGTGTAGCATCAGTTTGACGATGCTGGCAAGCATCTAGAAAGCGCGCTGCTCCCGTTCGCGGCGATACTATCGGCGCTAATCTGTCTCTCTGCATGTATATATTGCGAATTCCTTCTCATTCTCAATGTAGTCTCACCTCTCATGGCGGGAAAAGCGCGCCTATGAGATGTTATCTTACATATAATAGCGCGGTTTTCCTTGCAGAGCAATGGTAAATCTAAGTGAAACTGTATGAATATTCGTCAAAATGTAAATTGCTTGAAGATTTCAGGTTGACAAAAGTACCAACGAACAGCGATCTAATAATTCTGCTTTCCCTTTTGATGGTCGTGGTTGTCATAACCATGGCTATTATCGTGGCCTTGCTTTTTCTCTTTGTCAATGGGGTTAGCTTGTTTCGGCGATGAGGGAGAAAGCGTTTTACTGGTTGGTGTAGCGGTTGGTGTGGAAGTAGGGACAGAACGCACTGTAATACCTGCGTCCAGCAGACCTGCATGTTCGCCCTGTATGCTGCTCGTAAAAGAGATGAGCAAGACGGGGCCAACATAGAGCATACCCACCAGCAGTGCTGCGACAGCGCCCAGGAATAGTTGACGTCGACGCTTGGGTGCTGCTGGAGGAGTGCTCAACCGCGAAACTAGTGGTCTACATGCATCCACAGCAAGCGTTGCATTCATAGAATCGCTAGAGGTCAATGCATGGTGGAAAGCCTGAGCCAGTTCGCACGTCGTCTGGAGGCGCTGCCAGGGTTCCTTGGCCAGTGCACGTAAGATAACGCGCTCAACGCGGGATGTCACCACTGGATTGAGTTTTGATGGAGATTCAGGTTCATCGCGCAGGTGTTTCCAGACCGTTGCCACGGGAGTATTCCCCTTAAAAGGGACTCGCCCAGTTGTCATCTGATAGAGCAGAACACCCAGGGCGTAGACATCGCTACTGACCGTGGCTGGCTGATCGACCAGTTCGGGCGCCATATATTCAGGTGTTCCAACAATGTAGCCTGTTTGTGTTACCGTGTGATCTTCTTTAATGCCTTTTACCAGGCCGAAATCGGCCAGGTAGACGTGTTTCCCGTCCTGGAGCAGCACATTGGAGGGCTTGATATCCCGATGTACGACTCCATGGTCGTGTGCGCATTGGAGGGCACCCGCCAGTTGTGAGAGGATATCACCGGCCTCTTCCAGGCTGAGTGGACCCTTTGCCAGTCGTTCGTGCAGGGTACCATGCTCAATGTAAGGAGTTACCATGTAATACCATGGACCATATTCGCCACAATCCAGGATTGGTAAAATGTGCTCATGATGCAGGTGGGCCACTGCCCGTACTTCACGCCTGAAACGTTTGCAATTCTCTTCATCACGATGATGCACCAGTTTGATAGCGACCCTTTTATCTTTTTCCATGTCACACGCAAGGTACACATCTGACATACCACCGCGAGCCAGGCGGCTCTGAATGATGTACTGGCCAATCGTCGCTCCAACCAGTTCGCACATACTGGCCCCCCTACCTTATGCTTACATGCCTGATAAAATACGGCATAACAATTTTCCAGGGACTTTTCACGCTTCAATTGGGCCACCAGACTGCTGCAGGATAAGTGAAGAGTAGCGGTGACACCATATCGACACATTCATACATGTACACGGTCCTGTAGGAGATTTCGTGTCAGGGGATGAGGTACAGGCGGAAGGCAAGAAACCGGCAACGCCGCCATTCCGCCCAGGAGGATAAATTTATTTGCCGCTCAGCTCCAGAAAAGCCCAGAGTGCGCAGAAGAATACGAGCAGCAGAGCGAAGACCAGAGCACTGAGTTTTAGCGATGATGAGGGGTGATGCACGGGGGGCGCAGGCACGGTAGAGAGTGGTACCACGCGCACGGCAATCTGTTCGAGTGTAGGACCCTCCAGTGCAGCAGATGCCATGCTTAGTTCACGATCCAGTGCCTGTTGATAGGTCTGCGCCAGATCTGCGACACTCTGAAAGCGCTCCTGGGGATGCTTTGCCAGCGCTCGCAAGACAACCTGCTCTACCTCATAAGGGATGGTGGGATTCACAGAGGAAGGCGGTTCTGGCAGTTCTCGCATATGTTTCCAGACGGTCACAACTGGTGTATTGCCTTTAAAGGGCACGTGCCCGGTGAGCATCTCATAGAGCAGAACGCCCAGAGCGTAGACATCGCTGGGGATCGTGGCTGGCTGATCGACCAGCTCAGGCGCCATATATTCGGGCGTTCCAATGAGATAGCCTGAACGCGTCAGGCTATGGCTTCCACCGGCAGCCTTCACCAGGCCGAAATCGGCCAGGTAGACGTGTTTCCCGTCCTGGAGCAGCACATTGGAGGGCTTGATATCCCGATGTACGACTCCATGGTCGTGTGCGTATTGGAGGGCATCCGCCAGTTGCGAGAGGATATCACCGGCCTCTTCCAGGCTGAGCGGGCCATCCTTCAGACGTGTGTGCAGCGTGCCATACTCTATATATGGTGTTACCAGATAATACCAGGAGCCGTTATCGCCATGAGCCAGAGCGGAAAGGATGTGTTCATGTTCAAATTGGGCGATTGCCTGTACCTCGCGCCGAAAGCGCTCGCAGTATTCGCTGGCACTATTATGTACCAGTTTGATAGCCACTGTCTGATCGTTTTGAATGTCGCGTGCCAGATAGATGATTGACATCCCGCCTCGCACCAGGGGCTGCTGTATCTCATAGCGATCGGCGATCATGCCTTCCAGTTGTTGCCTTTGCATGCCGGTTATGCTTTCCCTTCCAGGTACTTTACAGACTATACGACGATTGGATACGTGCCTGGGTAATGCAAAGATTACCTGGTCTGCCCGGCTTTCCTGGTGTATCCTCTTCACAGATAGCATCGACTGGTAACGTGCTCTTTACTTGTCTGGCTGAGAACACCGAAACGACAGGGTCAAAGCGTTGGGAGAGACTGTTCGAGAAAGCGCCGCCAGTTGCCGCCCATAATGTTCGCGACATCTTCTTCTTTATAGCCGGCGGTACGCAGCGCATCGCCCAGTTTCGCCAGATCGGCCACGGTGTCCAGCTCAACGGGCGTCTCATCGCGTCCGAAACCGCCATCGATATCGCTGCCTAGGCCGACATGCAGCGCGTTGCCGGTCAACTGGCACACATGGTCGATATGCTGTACCATCTGCTCAAGGCCGACATCGAAGCGATGATCACGGCTCCAGGAGGCATCCAGGTACGCATTAAACGGCACGATGCCTATGACAGCGCCGCGCTCGGCCAGGGCGCGGATCATCTCATCGCTTAAGTGGCGTTCGCTCACCACACGGGCTCGTTCAGGACTCAGCTGTGCCTTCGCCATCGTGAGAGAGCGACAATTGCTATGGCTGGCGATGACCGGGCCGTGGAAATGCTCCAACGCCTGCCAGAAGCCCTCTTCCGATATATGCGTGGTATCCAGAATCATGCCAACGCGCTCCATCTCGGAGAGCAGCGAGCGGCCAGAACGTGTTAACGGGCCTAAGCCGAACGTGCCGCCGCAGTAGCGCGTTTTCGCCCAGGAGAGGCCAACGATACGCACGCCATTGGCAAACCAGTCCTCGACCTCAGCGGGAATGCGTATGGGGTCCGCGCCTTCCATCAGAGGCACAATGCCCAGAGGACGTTCGCTATCATCCTCCCTGGTGCCTTCCCAGGCCACCAATACCTCGTGCAGATCTTGTTTACTTCGAATCAGCGAGATACCGGGATCCTCAGCTAGCTGGCGATAGAAGGCCAGTTGTTCCTGGCCCACGCTATAGGCCTCATCAACATTGCGATAGGACACCAGACTTTTGCGAGTCTCTTCCTGCGTGGGTGAGGCGAAAATAACACCGAAGACAACGGCAAAGCCACCCCGACGCAGATCTGGTAGACCCGACATCGCAAAATCACGCGGCGGTGTATCGTTGGCCTCGTCGAGATCGCTGCCAACCACCTTCAACTGTTTGCGGGCCTCCCGCCGACGCGTGGTATAGGCAGAGACACGAAAGTCACGTTCCAGTTCCAGGGCGTTATAAGCGATATCTTCGTGAGCATCGATAATCATCATCAGATTTTTTCCTTATGCATCCAATCGGGGCGCGTCTCGCGACGAACCGATCAATCTTTTTCCTTTATGATACAATTTTTGCAACGCAATTTGTACACAAGGGAAAAAGAGATGTCGGACCGAAGACTGGTGTATTCAACTGATGGGGGGCGCGTCACATATTGCTCGATCTGTGGCCAGCCTTACAAACATTGTACCTGTGGTCAGCCCACCGCACGATCGCAGAAAAAGAGCGACGGCATTGTGCGTGTCATGCGAGATCGCAAGAAGCGCGGCGGCAA
>JAFMRP010000516.1 GCA_017354095.1 Ktedonobacteraceae bacterium | reverse complement strand
ACTGTAAAACTCTTACCGGACCATCTAGCCATTCCGGCACATTGCCCATTGACATATCCCACCACATCGCTTAAAAATGAGGAGTCACTATTACACACTACCTACAAGGAGTATACCGGCATGCAACAGTCAGATCCATCCCACAATCCCGTCATCGCCTTTCTCACCGACTTTGGCCTGAGCGATGGCTTTGTCGCTGTTATGCATGCCGTCGTCCTGGGCATCACTCCACAGGCCCGGCTCATCGATATCTCTCATGCTATCCCCCCACAGCGGATCACCGACGGCGCCTGGACCCTGGCAAATACCTATCGCTACTTCCCTCCCTCAACGGTCTTCGTCTGCGTGGTCGATCCAGGCGTGGGCAGCGTACGCCGCCCCCTGGCTCTTCATGCTGGCGACTGGTACTTCGTCGGACCAGACAACGGCCTTTTTAGCTACATTTTGATGCAGCAGCCTGTGCACAAAGCCGTCGCGCTGCAGAATTCAGCCTACCACCTGCAGAACATCAGCTCGACCTTCCATGGCCGCGATATCTTCTCTCCCGTCGCGGCATATCTCGCCCGCGGCGTGATGCTGGACGATCTCGGTCCTGCACTCGATCCAGCCTCGCTCGTCCGCCTTCCACTACAACCAGCACACCGGGATGGCCAGCACGTCGAGGGCTCCGTTGCCCATATCGATCATTTTGGCAACCTCCTCACCAACATTCCTTCACAACTGGTCCCCGAACTATTTCATGCCCCCTCCGTCTCTCTAACAATTGCAAACACGACCATCCGCGACCGCCAGCGCTACTTCGCGGACCCCTCGCGGCATACCGGCAGCCCCTTTATCTTTGTGGATAGCTCCAACTACCTGGCCATCGCCATTCGCAACGGCAATGCAGCCCGGACGCTCAATGTCTCCTGCGATACCCCCCTCTCTCTGACTATCGACAGTAAGTAATGTTCCCCGCCTCTTGCACTCTATAAAATCATCAATATAAAACCGGCAAATAGTACTGTCCACCAATAAAACTACACTATTAATAAATCCAAAAATAATGAGCAATAATAGCACCAGAATCGTAGAAAATCTAGAAAAAACTATCTAACAACCGGCGAGGGAAAATCCCATAAATAGACTCTAGAAGCCAGCATAACCAATCTACCAGATTAAACAAGGGACCACTTAACTTAGCCCAGAGAATATGCTATAATGAGCTTATACCCGGTTTAAGTGGTGAATCGCAGCAGTGTTTTGACGGGGAGGTTGTTTGTGTGCGTGGCTTGTCTGGTGCTTCTCTTCAGAGAAAGAAAGGACAGATTGAAACATTGCAGGAGCATCGCATGATGCATCTTTCAACACAATGTATCCGCCGGTCGCAGATACTCAAACATCTTAATATACTCAAACACGTTGGAAAGGGCTGGTTCTCTCGCGTTGTTGGTCGAGATCGAAAACTGGCCCTTTTCATCTCCTCACGTTTTCCGGTTTGGGCGTTGAGATGTCATAGAACTTTTTCTGGGTTATCCGCGTATCTTTCTTACATCACCCCGTCTAGTAGTGCGTCTTTCCTTACCGTCAATGTAGCAGTTGATCCTGATCGTAGTGTAGGAACATCTCTGGGAGGACACCACCCGTTGAAAACACCATCCGTACACTACTAAGTTATACACAGAGAGAGGATAAGCTATGGATCTGGTGAAGCGGTTGGAAGAATATCGTGATCGAGAGCGGGAACTTTCCTGGCAGGGCACATTCGCGCAATACTTTGAGATCGCCTGTAAAAACCCTCAAGTCGCATGGCTATCTCACGAGCGCATTTATCATATGCTCATGGATGCCGGCGTCGAAACCACCCGCACGGGGGAGCCTCGCTACAAGTTCTTTAATCAGGAAATCTTTGGCATCGAAAAACCCTTACAGCAAATCGTTGACTACTTCCATTCTGCCGCTCAGCGCCTGGAAGTCCGCAAACGTGTGATGCTGCTCATGGGCCCGGTCGGCGGTGGTAAGTCTACCATTGTCTACCTGCTCAAGCGTGGCCTGGAAGACTATAGCCGCACCGATGCAGGGGCCATGTACGCTATCAAAGACTGCCCCATGCACGAGGAGCCGCTCCATCTGATCCCTCCTGAACTCCGTCCTGAGGTGGAGAAGGAGTTTGGACTATACGTCGAGGGCGATCTCTGCCCCCACTGCCGCTACATGGTCGATACCCAGTACAATGGACGTATCGAGAATGTCCCGGTCAAACGTATCACGTTCAGTGAAAAATATCGTATCGGCATCGGCACCTTCACGCCGTCAGATCCTAAAAGCCAGGATATCAGCGAACTGGTCGGCGGCATCGACCTCTCGACCATCGGCGAGGTCGGCGTGGAAAGCGATCCGCGCGCCTATCGCTTCGATGGCGAACTCAACATCTCCAATCGCGGCGTCATGGAATTCGTCGAACTCTTGAAGACGGATGAGAAATTCCTCTATGTCCTGCTTACCCTGAGCCAGGAACAGAATATTAAAACTGGCCGCTTCAGCATGATCTACGCCGACGAGGTGGTGGTCAGCCACACCAACGAACATGAATATCAAGCCTTTGTCGGCAATCGCAAGTCGGAAGCGCTGCAGGACCGCATGATCCTGGTAAAGGTCCCCTACAATCTGCGCGTCTCCGATGAGGTCAAAATCTACGAGAAATTGCTCAAGCAGAGCGCGCTCAAAGATGTGCATATCGCTCCCTATACCCTGCGAGTCGCCAGCCTCTTCGCTGTCTTGACACGCCTGGAGCCATCGAAAAAGGCCGGCATGAGCCTGATGAAAAAACTCAAGCTCTACGATGGCGAAGATATGGAGGACTTCAAGCAGAAAGATGTGCGCGAACTGCAGGATGAGGCACAGCGCGAAGGCATGGACGGCATCTCACCGCGCTATATCATTAACCGCCTCTCCAACGCACTGGTGAAGCCAAACGTGGCCTGCATCAACCCTATCGATGCCCTGCGCGCCCTGCGCGATGGCCTGGATCAACACACCAGCATCACGCGCGAGGAGCGCGAACGCTACCTCAATTTTATCAGCGAAGCTCGTAGAGAGTACGATGAGATTGCCCGGCGCGAGGTCCAGCGCGCGTTCGTCTATTCCTATGAAGAATCGGCTCGCACGCTGCTCAACAACTACCTCGATAACGTCGAAGCCTATTGCAATAAGACGAAGTTGCGCGACCCCATCACCGATGAGGAGGTGGAGCCCGATGAGCACCTGATGCGCTCGATTGAAGAGCAGATCGGCGTGACCGAAAACGCCAAACGCTCCTTCCGCGAGGAGATCCTGATCCGCATCTCCTCACTGGCTCGTAAAGGTCAGACCTTTGACTATACCAGCCACGAACGCCTCAAGGAAGCTATCGAAAAGAAGCTGTTTGCCGATCTGCGCGATGTGGTGAAGATTACCACTTCCGCGCGCACCCCGGATAAAGAGCAACTGCGCAAGATTAACGAGGTCGTTGACCGCCTGATGGCCGAATACGGCTACTGCCACGTCTGCGCCAATGAAATCCTCCGCTATACTGGCAGTCTCTTGAATCGCTAATCCGCGGAAAACAGAATAGCGTCCCCGGCCCTCCATTCGATGGCCGGGGACACATCCTGACACCGCTTGTGATACTAAGGAGAGTGCTCATGTCTGTCTCCCAGCATGACTGGTCGCTTCATCGCAAAGGTCAGATCGACCAGGAGCGCCACAAAGAGAAGATCCGCGAGGCTGTGAAAAAAAACCTCCAGGACATCGTCAGCGAAGAGAGCATCATTCTCTCCGATGGCAAAAAAGTCGTGCGAGTTCCCATCCGCTCGCTGGATGAATATCGCTTCCGCTTCGATCCCGGACGCCAGCAGCATGCTGGTCAGGGCAACGGCAAGAGCAAAGTTGGCGACGTGGTGGCCCAGGAACCACGCTCCGGCAAGGGCAAAAAAGGTGACGCCGGAAAAGAAGCTGGCTACGACTACTACGAAGCCGAGATCACGATGGAAGAACTGGCCGAGATGATCTTTGAAGATCTTAGCCTGCCAAACCTCGAACAGAAACGCCAGCAGGAACTCCAGACCGAGGCCGTGCGCTTCACCGACGTGCGCAAAAAAGGCCCGATGACCAATCTCGATAAAAAACGCACCATTTTCGAAAATATTAAACGCAACGCCGCCAAAGGTGACCCCAGATTTAAAGATATCAAAAACGAAGACCTGCGCTTCAAAGTCTGGGAACCCACCATCCGCTACCAATCCAACGCGGTAGTACTGGCAATGATGGACGTTTCTGGGTGCCATACAGCCGGGCACCATGTCGAGCTGGCGGATGGCTCTTACAAAGACGTCTCGGAGATTCGTGAAGGCGATATGGTCGCCTGTATTGACCTGGAAACGATGCAGAAAACCACAGCACCGGTCGTGGAAACTTTTTCCAAAGTCGCGCCTGCTACCTTGTCCATTCAGACCGAGGATATAACGCTCCGCGCGACTCCTCAGCACCGCTACTTTGTCTACGACGAAGACAATAATCAGATCATTGAGAAGCGAGCTGAAGAACTCCAGGTCGATGATAAACTTGTTCTGATCAATTCCTGGGGCAGCACAGCCGAAACCCAAACAACTAACCTGAATAGCGATCAGGCTTACATGTTAGGAGCCCTATTAGGGGATGGACACATTTT
>JAFMRP010000515.1 GCA_017354095.1 Ktedonobacteraceae bacterium | reverse complement strand
GGCGCATGGCGGTGAGGTGAGGAAGGAAAAACGTTGATGGACACGATCGATCTTGCCTACGTCGGGCGGGGCCTGCACGAGGAACTGGTTGCCTCCATTGCTGACCAGCAGGGCTACTATGCCGACGAGGGCGTCCACGTCGCGCTGCGCGATGGCTGTGACTGGGACGACGAGCGGTTGCGCCACGGCGCTACCATCGGGCTCGGCCGGGTACTGCTGTCCCGACTGGTTCATGGCATTCCCTGGGTCGCACTCCATGTCAACACCCATCGCCCGCTGTTCTGGTTCCTCGTCCGCCCCGGCCTGACCGACCTCTCCGACCTGGCCGGCCAACGGCTGGCGGTACACGCCCCCCACACCGCACCCGGATGCTTCGCGCGGATCGTGCTGCGTCAGGCTGGCCTCAACCCGGACCGCGACATCCACTGCATCGTCCGCCCGCCCGGCGACTACAGCATGGACCTGCGCTGGCTGCACGAGGGCAGGATCGACGCCGCCCTGGTTGGCAGCACCATGGCACCGGAGGCGATAGCCGCCGAGCACGGCTGGCAGGTGCTGGCCTGGGTCGGCGACCACTTCCAGATCCCCACCGTAGGCGTGGCCGTCGATCCCACCTATATCCACCCGGACGACCCCGCGGTCCAGGCCGTCGTCCGAGCCCACCGACGCGCCTTGCAAGTGATCCACAACGACCCCGACACCACGGTGCGACACATGCGGACGTTCCTCGGCCGACACACGGTAGACGAAGCGCGAGCCCACTACGAGACGTTCATCACACCGTATTTCACCACCGATGGCCAGGCTGACCTCGCCGTTGGCGCCACCGCGATCATCGCAGTCGCCGCTGAGCTCGGCGTTCCCGCCAGCGTCACCGCAGCCGAGTTCTACCACACTGCAACCACCACACTCTACCGGTAGTTTGTTGGTGAGGGTCAGGAAGAGTGGTACAAGTCAAAGGGAGAGAACCAATTGGAAAACCAAGATATTCGAATGGCTCTAGATCGGCACTGGGCGGCCTCCGCAGTTGGGGACAGTGAAGCAGAACATGAGATCTATCACGACGACGTCCTGGTCGAGTATCCTCAGTCGGGCGAACGAATCCGTGGTCGCCACAACATTCAAGCCGTACGCTCCCATCACCCGGCGAAGCTGAGCTTCGCCATCCGGCGCATCCTTGGGAGCGGCAATCTCTGGATCACCGAGTACGTGCTCAGCTATAACGGGCAGCCAACGCAAACCGTCAGCATGATGGAGTTTCGCGATGGCAAGGTTGCCCACGAGACGCAGTACTTTGCCGATCCGTTCGAGGCACCTGCTTGGCGAGCTCAGTGGGTTGAACACCAGGAGAAATGAAGCGCCGCTGCTTGTTGAAGATACTTCCAACTGGAAGCTTACCCAGCACAAACGCTCTAGCCATGTTGCTCTGAAATCACGAACGTTGACGCTATTGCCGAATTTATGATTCATCGATTTGAGGGAGAGTTCGAGCTTGTTTGCTGAGAGCGACATGTTCGGATCAAGCTCTGTCGCGGATTCGGCAACAGGGTCCAGCCATACTCATATGCCGTATGTCAAGGGTCAAATAGCCATGATGAAGAAGTGCGGCTGTCGTGGAAGCAGCTTCCAGAACGTCTTTCCCTTTCTCCCAATGAAGGTATCTGGCGTTCTGGTAAAAATGGGCTGGCCGGAAGTCTAGCCGGAGGAACGATCTTCGGACTTATCATAGGACTAGGTGTTGGGCAAGTCAGAGGCCCAGTTGTAGGAGTGGTCCTCGGATTGCTTGCTGGGGCGGTCGTTGGATTGCTCGGGGGACTGGTTGTTGGGCTAGAAGCTTTTGTAAAACACTTTATCTTACGATTCTTTCTTTCGCGAAGAGATGACTTACCCTGGAATCTCGTACCATTTTTGGACGATATGGCAGGCCGATTGCTTCTGCAGAAAGTAGGTGGAAATTATATTTTTATACATCGGTTACTCCTTGATTATTTCGCCGCCTTGGATGAACCTGTATCAACTAGAAGCACATCTCCACTTATGAAAAAATCGGCGAGGACGAGCAGATCCAACAAATTGAGGGTTTTCTTATTAGTGCAGATAAACGAGAAAAAATGTGGATGAAGCGCGTTGGTTGGGAACGGAGCATGGAAGCGAAGCCCTGGGTCAAAGCGTTGGGTGAACAACAGGATCCGCTCTCTTGGTTTCACAGAAGCCATCCAATGGGACCAGTACCATACAAGAGCCTCTCTGGTCTGCCCACCTGCACGTCAAAGAGGCATCTGCCAGACACCACGTTACCGAGCCAGGAGTCGAGACAGCATCTGAGCGGATCTTTGACTCCAACTGACGATGCTCGAAACCACCCAGAACCTCTATCAACTTCTGCAAGAACGGACGGTGCTGTTCTCCCTTGGGGCAACGGGCGAGCAAGGTGAGAGACCATTGGTTTGAGAGCACCCATGCGGTGCGATTCTTCTGCTGCGCGTGTGTCGATGGAAGGGAAGAGCTCTCCCTTCCTACCACACTTGAGACCCGTGAGTACCAACGGTCTCTCTTTATTCCTTCTCGATTCCGCACCTCCGTCCGCTTCATCTGCTCTCTGTCTGTTCATACAAGTGCGCATGGATGAGTTTGAGCACACAAGCATTCGTCACATTGGATGACTATGTGGTGTCAGTTTGGATGGTGTTTTCGAAAAACGGCAGGGAGAAACGGCCATCGATGCGCAGGCGCAGTAGGGCAAAGGGAGCCTGACTACTTTGGATGATACCTGTCGGACCAGGATCGGTTGTGGCATCGATGTAGCCTGTAGAGGCAAGCAGCGCCACCACCGCTTGTTGAAGTGAGCGATTGCTCCCCTTGAAGGGACCACCGTTGGGATAGCAGAAATGTTGAATGATCGTATGCAGATTTTGCTGAAGCATGTGCTGAGAAATGTGGGCCTCCTGTTCCGCCTGAAGTTTCGACGTCACGTAGGTACTGCCCATGTCGACGTGGTGGATGGTGTGCGAGCCCATTTGCATGCCATGATCAAGCATATCACGGAGTTGAGACCAGGTGGCCTGCCCTCGCCAGCCGACTTTCCCTGTGATGATATAGAACATACCGCTGAAGCCGTGCGCTTTCAAGAGCGGGTACGCTGAGAAATAGGCATCGTCGTAGCCGTCATCGAAGGTCAAAATAACCGGTTTGGGAGGGAGAGCCACCTGATAGTAGAGCGCTGCCATGAGTTGGTTGAGCGTGATGCTCTGGAAGCCCTTGGCCGTGAGCACGTCGAGCTGGTGTCGAAAGAGCGTCTCGGAGACGGTCAGACTGCGATCCAGCACATTCTGGGGAGGGATGTCGGAAACATGGTGATACATCAAAATGGGGACCTTGACGATGCGGCGCATGGGATGGATGGGGGGAAGCATGGGGGCCTCGATATCTGCCGGTCCGGCGTTGAGCAAACGCCATCGCACACCATGGGCAGGAACGCCAGGAATGCGCTGGAGGAGCAGGGGGATCTGCTGAAACAGTTGATCGGGCTGTTGGAATGGTGGAGCCAGTTGCCTCAACTGGTCTGGGGGCAGTTGCACGTTCATCAGCAGCGACGTGGGGAGTTGATAGACCTGATCAAAGCGTTCCATCGTTTCAGGATTGACCCAGAACGGTCGGATCGTAACCTGACCAAGCGTAAAGCCCTGGAGGTGGTAGTCAGCGAAGCGAGCTTTGAGATAGGTACCAAATGCAGCAGCATGGTGCCAGTGGGCCTGTTCCTGAGGAGACAGCATGGACCAGACTTTCTGGGAGTCGCCCTGAACCAACGCATGCATATAGTGTTGACCCAGCATGGTGATCGTGTGTGCTTCTGGGCCTGCGACGGGAGCCATGATCTGACGAGACAGGACCGGCTTGTTATGATCTGGTGGTCTTGTCAACAGGAAGGTCAGCATGCTGCCACCCACGAGCAAGAGCACGATTGAGGTCGCCATGAGCAACGCTGCTACTGTACGATGGCGGAAGCTCAGCACGTGGCGTGGATGAAACAGCAGGTGCGGCTTTCTCGTCATGCCCATAGATAGATGCCTCCTGGGACATATACTATCATTATGTCACACCTACCAGTAGTTTGTTGCTTGGGGATGTTGTGTCGTTTTCAACCCGTCACATAAGAGAAAACTGAGCTCACATTGTTCAGGATAGAGGCCCAAAATCAGACACCATTTCCCAAGTCCACAAACTACCGGTAGGATTGCTCGAAAAGCTACAATCACAGCCGCCACCGTTGCGGCGGCAAGGAAGCTGATGACTAGCCCGAAGAGACTGATAATGTCCGCGCCCATCTGCACGTCAAAGGGCATCTGCCCCACACCACGTTACCGAGCCAGGAGTCGAGACAGTAAAGGCAGCCCACGCTCAATCGCCAGCAGCGGAGCCGCCAATCGCTCCAGATCCTCAGGGGTATTCAGCGTCGAAGGGGGAGTATCGGGAGGCAGAGGCATTGTCGGATCTGCAAGAAGATGAAGTTGTCCAGTTGGGTTATCGGTCGCCTGGTACCAATGGTATTGTGGCTCGCTCGTCTGTTCTCGCGAGTGATCAGCTGTGAAGACGAGTATACCAGTTGAGGAGAGGGTGTCAATCAGGATCCCTGTGGGCTTTGAGAGGTGGGTCCGGCCAAAGAGGCCATCTGTGCGTCCTGTTTTGGTCATTGTCAC
>JAFMRP010000514.1 GCA_017354095.1 Ktedonobacteraceae bacterium | reverse complement strand
ATATATTCAAGCACAATACAATAGCACTTGCGCTCTTCCGACCAGCCATAGTCAAAAACGTTGACAATATGAGGGTGTTCTAATTTTTCAAGGGCTTTGGTTTCACGACGAAAGAATTCTTGCTTTTGTTGATCATCATGGGCAGCATTGAGAAGTTTCACCGCTACAGTCCGATCTCCAAGCTACGTGTCCTGGCCCTGATAGATGGCGCTCATGCTACCCGTGCCAATCTGACATACGAGTCGATATCGATCAGCAATCATATCGGGAGGAACTTCATGCACGCTTGTCACTCTTTCCTTTCCCACCATTATATGCTATTTAAAAGAGCTGAGGATAATAATGCGTATGTCTATTATACAAGCTATATATGATAACTATCAAGAAATTATGTTATTTTTCCGATAGTTGGCGCAAGAACGGGGCTGTATATTCATTTCTGGTGCTAAAATAGATGTAAGTGAGGCAAGGTGTGCTAAAACACTCGCATTTGTCATAATGCGGTGTACTTCAGACTTTGTCAATCGGCATCCAGGAACAGTTACTACTCAAACAGATCTCATTTTACTCCCTTTTGTGCTCTACATGGTCGTCTCTTCTCCTGTTCCAGAGAAATAGATGGCTTTGAGAAAATCAGTGAAGGCCTGCATCTCCTGGCGATAGTCGTTCAGCTTGTGTTGTTGTACGCCAGAAGCAGCATCCAGGTAGAGGTCGCCTGCTCCTTGACTGAGCAGACGCGTGTGGCCGAAGCCAGCCGTAGATACATTTAAGATGAGCCGCTGATCAAAGGGAACCACTCGGCTCTGATAAAATTGGGCGAGATAGTATGCCAGTTTCTGACGAGTAGGGCATTGCAAAAGCCGCACTTGTCGTCGGAGCGCATGCATTTCCTGATACGCGTTATATCGCTTTTGCTGAAGGGCACGGAGATCTTCCTGAAGTACTGATGCCTGACGCAGGCGTGCGAGTTCTTGATCCAGGGTTTCCGCTTGCTGGCGCTTCTGGCCTGTTTCCTCCTTCAAATGTTCCACCACTGCGTTAGACCACCAGATATCGACCCAAGGAGCCACGAAGCCGCGATGCTCATCGAGATGACCGCCACAGGACATCGTGGTAGGAATGCCCAAGACGTTGAGGGCCACGACGGTCTCCATAATTTCGGGTTCAATCGGTTTTCCCAGCCGATCCGTGACGTGGGCAAAGTACTCTGCTGAGTCATCCCAGATCTGTTGTAGAGAAGGTTTTGTAGCAGGCGTTTCTTCCATGATCACCCCTTTTCCATAGAATGCGTTTCTCTAACTACTAGTGAGATGATACACGGTATAGCAGCAATGGCACTTTTGACACTCCCCCGCATAAATGACGGGGGATTCTTCCTTCATCCAGGCGGCTTGCTGACTCCCATCACTGAGAGGCAGTAGCGGCCTTCCTGTCCAGAAGCGTTTCATGCACTCAGCGGTGCATCAGTTCCCGTCTGCCCGACGGCACTGAGCGCTTTGGCGAGAATGTTCAGTGCGGCATTGTGGTCTCGATCCAAGACCACACCACACTTCGTACAGATATGGGTACGCACGCTCAAACTTTTCTTGACGAGCGTGCCACACGCTGAGCAGTCCTGACTGGTGAAGTGCGGCAAGACCGCGATGACCGGGATATCATGCAGGGCCGCATAGTAGTTTACCCAGGAGAGGAACCGCCCCCATCCGGCATCGCTGATACTTTTGGCAAGGTGCCTGTTTCTCACCATATTGCGGATCTGTAGTTGTTCAAAAGCAATCAGGTCGTGAGACGAGACCAACGCGTTTGCCTGCTTGCGGGCAAAATCTTCACGCTGCCTTTGTACTTTAAGATGAGCTTTGGCGACGGCATGCCGTGCTTTCTTGCGGTTCTTGCTTCTCTTCTGCTTGCGTGAAAGGCATCGTTGCAAGCGGTTGAGTCGTTTTTCTGCTTTACGGTAGTGATGTGGGTTCTCAACCGTTGCACCCTCGGAATCGGTATAGAATGCCTTCAACCCGACATCGATCCCGACAAGCCTTCCTGTTGAGGCGTGTTCAATGTGGCGCTTTGCCTGCACGGCGAACTGACAGAAATACCCATCAGCACGCCAAATGAGACGCACACGTTTGATCTGTTTCGTGGGGAAGGTTTCCATGTCACGAGTACCCACCAGACGAAGCCTACCAATCCCACAACCATCGGTGAAGGTGATATGCCTGCCATCTGGTTCCAGTTTCCATCCAGTGGTTTTGTATTCAACACTGCGATTATCCTTCTGGAATCTCGGATAACCTTTCTTGCCAAGTTTCTTCTGCTTGCAATTGTCATAGAAGCGGGCAATGGCGAACCATGCACGATCAGCACTCGCTTGACGTGCTTGTGAGTTGAGGCGAGAAGCAAAGGGATATGCTTTAGCAAGGGTAGCGCAATAGCATTGAAAATCATGCTTGGAAGCGTGGTCATCCATCCACAAACGGAGACACTTGTTGCGAATGAACTGCACAATACGAATCGCCTCATCAATGGCGCGGTATTGTTGCTGGTTCCCATCAAGCTTGTATTCGTAGATTAACATTAGATGCGCTTTTTTCCCTCAATATACCGTTGGATGGTTTCACTGCTCACATTGCCTGCGGTGGAAACAAAAAACTATGGGCCTACAAGGACGGTAACTTCAAAAGTTCAGGGAACTCTTCGCGCAGAACCCGCGAAGAACGCCCTTTCATGAGCCGAGCAATATCGGATGGCGTGGTGTAGGGATCGCTTCTCAAGAACAGGTAAACATGATCCCGGCTGAATAGCCAGTTCCAGAATGCCCCCAACCATGCTCATCAGACACTTCCCCGATTAATTGCTCTAACCAACCTTTGATAGCCCCCACCAGAATCGCCTTGCGCCGCTTGGGACACCAGATCAAATGATAGACAAGGAACGGCGCTCTCATCTCCCGCTTAAAAGACGGGAGCTTTCCCGCGCCGAACCTGTAAATTTCATTTGGTGCCACCATAACATAAAAGGCTCCTACCGGACTCCCACCATCCAGGTTTTTAATGATCCACTTAGCTATCTATCTTGCTTTGATCGTGATCAACCATAGAAACCAGCTATCAGAGAGAGAAGAAAGTAATGAAGAAAAAGTAGAGATATGCTATACTGCAAGCAATATCACTAATTCAAGAGCAGTAATCTTTTTCTGTGGTACAGCAGATAGCCTATTGAAAGCAGTGAATACCATTAAAAGAGAGCAAGTGGTCTGAAGAGCAGCAAAGAGGGGTATGTTCATGGCACAATTCTCTCTTTCCATAGCAGAGCGGTCCAAAGCGGATAGGTATCCTGAAGAATTACGAGCGCTTTTGCCGCCAGATTGGCCCCAGGTGCCCCTGGTACGTATCAGCGCCTGTGGCCCACTCACCATCGAAGTACTCCGTGAGGTGACGCCTGACCATGAGGGCGGCTGGCAGCTCAGTTATGGCTCACCGGAAGCATCGCTGCTACGCCGCAAAGGCACTAGCACGGCCCTGACCCTGTTGCGACTACTCGTCAGCCAATCCAATGGCTTTGCCGCCCGCGACTGGTTAATGGAGAAGCTCAGGCGAGGAGGTCAGCCAAGGGATGAACTGGCTGGTGGCGGGCTCGTTCGGCTCGATAACATCGTTTCGCTGCTGCGGGGGCTGCTCTGCCCACCGAGTCTGCCAGACGAGGAGCACCTGCGTAAGTGCCTGCTCAGCTATGTGCCTACCAGTGGGGAAAGTGGCGGCGGCTACCGGCTGGCGGGGGCACCATTGCTGTGGTTGGATGTCGAGGCCCTCGCTGCCCATGTGCGACAGGCACGACAAGCGGAGCAGGCCGGACAGTCGGCACAAGCAGACTGGGAAGCAGCCTACCACCTTGGGATGCGAGGGCGTTTTCTGCCCGAGGAGCCCTATAGCGATTGGGCGGCACGGCGGCGCGAAGAGGTGGAAAGCTTCCTGTGGCAAAGTGTGCAGGCGCTCTGGCGACCAGCTCTCGCTCGCCACGATGAGGAAGAGGCGCAGCGCCTTTTGCAAACTTACTGGCAAGAACACGTCGAACATGAAGAAGCCTTGCGTCCCTTGCTAGAACTCTTAGGCCAGCGTGGAGAGATACAGCGGTCCGAGCAGTACTATGCCAGGCTCTGCGCCGCATTGGATGAGCTAGGCCAGGAGCCTGATCCTCGCACTCAAGCAATCATGACCTCGCTGCGTGAGAAGCAACGCCAGCAGCACGCGCAAAGCACAGCACCGGCAATAATATTCCCTGACGTACCGTTTACATCCCCGCTTCCTCCATCACAGGATGCCATCCCTCTTCCTGCTCAGGGCATAGCCCCAGCACTCTCTTCTCCTGCACCTCCATCGCATGTCCCTGATGGGGCAGCTGCCATCGATGCTGATCCTACCCTGCTCGTTGGTATGGGCTTAGCACAAAGTGTCAGTGCTCTGGCACCATTGCTTCAGCAGAACTGGTCCCTCGACGGACTGCTAGACGCACTATGCGTTCTTGCTCCGGTAGCCAAGACCATGCCAACGGTTTCGCAACATACGCTCCTTCAGGTGGGCATGGCTCCTCTCGTTGGCAGTCTCCCGATGATGCACCAGAAACACATAACGGAAGAAGCTCGCTTGCGGCTTTGCCAGGCCTTTGATGAGAGTATTGCTGCTGGATGGCAGCTTTTTACCATGGCTAAGCATG
>JAFMRP010000513.1 GCA_017354095.1 Ktedonobacteraceae bacterium | reverse complement strand
CATTTCGTTACATGCTCGGTTTTCCCGTCGAAGTGCTGATCGGCCATCTCAATACAACTGAAATGATCAGCAGCCTGCTTTTACAAGCGTGCTGGCTATTGTTTGCCCTGGGGCTATCCATGCTGCTGTGGCGAGCCGGTCTGCGGCGTTATACGGCTGTCGGAGGGTAAACCGGCTTTCCATGGCCGTCTTCGAGCGAAGGGAGAATTACACGTGTACTATTTGCGCCTTATTGCTACTTTCATACGTATCTCGATTCAGGAAGAGACGGCCTACTCGCTCAACTTTTTTATTGGCCTTCTCTCCGCACTGCTGAACCTGGGCACTGGTTTGCTTGGTTTGCTTGTGCTGTTCAGTCAGGTGAATAGCGTTCGCGGTTGGACGTTTTCATCGACGCTAGCGTTGCTAGGTGTCTACATTTTACTGGGCGCGCTGCGCGGCCTTTTCATTGGCCCCAGTCTAAATGCTCTTGTTGGGTTAGATGGCGAAGTCTGGACGGGACGTTTCGATTTTACCCTGCTGCGCCCGTTGAACGCGCAGGTCATGGCCAGCCTGCGCCACTGGCGCCTGTTCTCTCTCTTTGATTTGCTAACAGGAGTGGGAGTCTTGAGCCTGGCTATCATACGGCTGCAACAAGCATTGGAGGTGCTGCATTTGCTGAAATTTCTTATAGCATTAGGAGCGGCGATTACGATCCTCTATGCAATCTTACTGTTTTTCTCTGCCCTGCTCTTTTGGAGTCCAGGGTTCCTATTTACCTGGATTTTTGATGGCCTGTTTCAGATGGCGCGCTATCCTGTTGGCTTGTATCCGGGCTGGTTAGGATTGGTGCTCACCTGGATCATCCCGGTGGGGCTGATGACCACGATACCTGCACAGGCTCTGAATGGAACACTCTCCTCTGGACTCCTGGTGAGTAGCGCGGTGCTGGCTGTACTGCTGTTTGTGGGTGCGACGGCGTTCTTTCAGGTTGGCCTGCGCCACTATACCAGTGCATCGAGCTGATCCATTCATTCTACGCATCCCTCCCGCTGCGCGGTGCAGGCGGGAGGTTTCTATGGTCCTCATTAGCTGAGGGAAGAGACGCTTAGGATGAAACCGCTTCGGCTGGAGCCCAGGTCTCCCGGCCATCCTCAAGGTAGGCTGTGGTGCCTTCTTTGAGTGCGTGCAGGCTCGGCGCCATTCTAACAGCGAGCCGTGGGCTGAGCAGCTTCTCCGCTTCCGCTACCGGGACGAAACGATATTCGCTCAACTCATCCGGGGGCAGCGTGATGCGCTGTATCTGCTCGGCGGAGAGGACGCCGCTATAAAAGATAAATTGTACGCTTTCATTCTTGTCGGGCACTCTGGACACATAATCGATACTGAGCAGGCTGATGGCCGGAATGTCCAGCCCTATCTCTTCCAGTACTTCGCGTTCACAACCTGCCCTTGGCGATTCATCCTCTTCAATCGAACCACCTGGCAGCAGCCAGTCTGGCCGGTAAGTTGGCTTGACGATCAGGATGTTCCCCTGCTCATCAAGCAGCAGCGCTCCAGCTGCCATACGTTTTTTCGGCAATGTGTCATAGAAATAGCTGTCAGACATTCTGTTTTTATCCTTTTTCTCATCATGAATTTGTGTAAGCCCCAAGTATAACCGCAATCCTGAGCGAAAAAAAGTAGCTTATAGGGACATTATCGGGTGAGAGACGTGGTGGATGTAGAGTGTGGTGAACACGAAAAAGGCTGACCGCGATCAAACAGCCAGCCTCTCTTTAGCCTTCCGAGATGCTCTTTACTTCTCTTCTTTGGCAGTGGGCATTTCGGCGACCACGGCCAGGGCGCGGTCAAGCCTCTCGCTTGCCTCGTCAATATCACCCCTTGTCAGGATCAAGGGTGGAATCATGCGCAGCGTATCGGGCGCGGTGCTGTTGAGCAGCAGTCCTTGCTCCATCGCTTGTTGCACGATGGCGCCCGCTAGCTCGTTTTTGACATGCACGGCGCGCATCAGGCCGCGACCGCGTGGGCTGTCAAGGAAGGAATACTTGTCGCAGAATGCCTCCAGCTTGCTGTTCCAGTACTCGCCGATCTGCCTGGCGTTCTCCAGCAGATTCTCATTGAGAATAGTCCTGACGGTTGCCACGCCAGCTGCGCAGGCGATGGGATTACCGCCGAATGTCGTGCCGTGCTCGCCGGGTGTGAACAGGTCGGTACGTGGGTCTGTCAGCATGGCGCCAATGGGAATGCCGCCGGCCAGGCCCTTGGCCATCGTCGTAATATCGGGGCGAATGCCATAATACTCCCAGCTGAAGAAGGTGCCGGTGCGGCCTACACCAGCCTGCACCTCGTCGCAGATCAGCACCAGGTTCTGCTCATCACACCAGGCGCGCAGGCCCTGCATATATTCTTTGCTGGTCGCCCAGATGCCGCCCTCGCCCTGCACCGCCTCGACCAGAATACCTACAGTCTTCTCGCTGGTTGCCTTCTTGATGGCCTCCAGGTCATTAAAAGGCACCTGCTTGAAGCCGTCGGGCAGGGGAACCCAGGTTGCCTGGTACGAAGCCTGGCCGGTGGCGGCTGTTGTTGCCAGTGTGCGACCATGGAAGCTTCCATGCACGCTGATGATCTCATAGGCTCCGTTGCGATTCACACGGCCAAATTTACGCGCCAGCTTGATCGCGCCCTCGTTGGCCTCGGCGCCACTGTTGGAGAAGAACGAGCGCATCCCTTTGCTCTGAATGCCAAGCAGCTCCGCCAGCTCGATCTGGCGCGTGTTATAGTACAGATTGGAGACGTGGATCAGCTGCGTGAGCTGGCTCTGCACCGCCTCGATCACGGCCGGATGGCAGTGACCCAGCACGTTGACGGCGATACCTGCCACAAAATCGAGATAGACTTTACCCGCGCTATCCCACACGCGAGGACCTTCTCCACGCACCAGTGTGATTGGCAGCCGCTTGAATGTGTTCTGGTAGTATTGCTGTTCAAGGGCGATCCAATCGCGTTGAGACTCCATCATCATCATCTTGTGTTCTTCCTCTCTACTATCAGGCAAAAAAAGCCCGTATGCACATTCCATCCAGAGGCACGCGCTTCGTGCCGCTAGCGTGTGTATAGCGTATTCTCATCGATGTAGCCGTGCGTCAGGTCGCAGCCCCAGGCAGTTGCTTCTCCATTGCCCAGGTGCAGATCAATCCCAATCGCGACCTCGTGACCAGCCATCGCGGCACGTGCCGCTTCCTGGTCGTACTGCGCCGCCACTCCTCCGCTGACAAGCTGCACATCACCGATAAAAATATCATAGCTATCCTGTTGCAGCGCGCAGCCGCAGGCGCCGAGTGCGGCGACGATGCGACCCCAGTTGGGATCACCTCCAGCCAACGCGCACTGCCACAGCGGTGAAAGTGTGATAGCGCGAGCCGCCTTGCGCGCGTCGTCGGTATCGCGCCCACCTCGCACATGCACCGTCATCAGCTTGGTCGCGCCCTCCCCATCACGCGCCATCTCACGCGCCAGGTATTGCGTCAGGTGGCGCAGCGCCGCTCGAAAGGTGCCCGCGTCAGGATGCCGTGCGTTGAGCGGCGTGTTCCCGGCCAGCCCGTTGGCGAAAAGCACACAGGTATCGTTGGTGGACATGTCACCATCCATGGCCATCATGTTGAAGGAGTCACTCACCGCTGCGCGCAGCTCACTGAGCAGCCAGCCATGTTCGATGGCGGCATCAGTCGTGAGATAACAGAGCATGGTGGCCATGTTGGGATAGATCATGCCTGCTCCCTTGGTGACGCCTCCCAGCCGCACAATTCGCCCTTCGATCTCAAATTCCAGGGCCAGGCGCTTGGGACGCGTATCGGTGGTCATGATGCCCTCGGCAAAAATATTGCCCCCTTCCCTGCTGAGCTTGATCTGCTGCACGCCCGCCTCGATCTTCTCCATAGGCAGCTTCCGACCAATAATGCCGGTGGACGAGCAGAGTACCAGCCGCTCATCTATCCCCAGGCTTGCCGCGAGCAACTCGGCCATATGATACGCGTCGCGCAGCCCCTGCTCGCCAGTCGCGCAATTAGCATTGCCGCTATTCACAATGACGGCCTGGGCACGGCCCTGCTGCAAACGTTCCTGGCAAACGATAACGGGAGCGGCTCGCGTCGTGCTGGTGGTAAACGTGCCTGCCGCGACGCAGGGAACATCGGACGCCAGGATCGCCAGATCTCTGCTCAGCGCGTCCGACTTGATGCCACAGGCTACAGCGCCTGCACGAAATCCCTGGGGCGCCGTGACACAGTGGCCGATCTCACGAAATAGTTCGGGCACTTAGGATACCTCCGACCATGCAAATACAGCCCGCAACGCCGCATACGCGACCGGCGAAAGCATCGCATTCCTGGCAATTCATCGGCAGTGAACAACACTTTCGGTTGCCTGGCTGAATGTCTGTATAGTGAAAAAGCCCCTGGCTCACCTTGCCGAACAAAAGATCAGCAAATGATGAGCCGGGTTCTTTCTACACTAACCATTGTACAATGGAATAACGCGGCTTTACAATCTTATTATCCCTTGAGCAGGCTGAGCAGGAGCAGCAGCACCCCCGAAACGCCGTGCGCGACGATGCAGGCCCAGAGATTCTGGCGGGCCAGGAAATAGAGCAAACTGAAAATGAGCCCGAAGAGGAATGCGCTCACCGCTACCATTATTCCACCATTCAGGCGTGTGAGGCCGAAGACCAGAGCC
>JAFMRP010000512.1 GCA_017354095.1 Ktedonobacteraceae bacterium | reverse complement strand
AGCAGTCGTCGCCGCTGTCGAGGCTGCTGCACCAGTGCAGGAACAGGCTAAAGCGGAAGAGATCGCACCTGAAGATCTTCCCCCTCTCGAATACGCGGAGTTACAGAAGGCCACCGGTTCGCGCCGCCGACGTAGACACCGCTCAAGCGCGAACGCGAATAATAATGCATCCTCTCCCACGGCGCCAGGGCACCCGGCGCCCGCAGCGCCCGTACGCCCGGCTACGTCCCAAACCACTCAACAGTACTCTATTGTTTCTGGCTACACAGTAAGCCAGATGAACCAGGGCAACGAGATCAGTGGTCCATTCATGCCACCCGAACCGTCGCCTGCTCGCGGCAGCATCATTACGCGCGAAGTGCGTGCGCCACGCGCTGAAGTGGTGCGTGCGCCAGCTCCTGCTTATCCAATGCGACCCGGCCCACAAGAGCACGGCTTGAGTGCAGCAACGCTGAACCAGTTCGCCAATGTGATTGGTCAGGCCATTCAGACACAGACAGATCGCATGGTCACGGAGCTGCGCCGTGTGACCCAGGCGCCGACCAACGTCTCGGTCTCGCTGCCACCTTTCCCCTCTAATGAGCGTGTAGGTGTTTTTGTCGACGTGGCGAACCTGCTCTATTCGGCTCGTACATTGCGTATCGCAGTGGACTTTGGCAAGCTGCTCGACTTCCTGCGTGGCAATCGCCGTCTTGTGCGCGCGCAGGCCTACTGTCCAACCAGCCCACAGCCCAGCGACGAGCAAATGTTCTTGCAGGCGGTGAAGGGTCTGGGCTATCGTATCACGACGAAGCATTACAAAACGTTCTCCAGTGGCGCGAAGAAGGCCGATCTCGACCTGGATCTGTGCATGGACGTGGTGAGGCTCGTCGATGGCAAGGCCGTTGACTGCATTGTACTGGTGAGCGGTGATAGCGATTTCATGCCCATGCTCGACTACTGTTCCGATCATGGCGTACGCGTCGAGGTAGCAGCTTTTGATGAAGCAATGTCGGCCACGCTCAGACAGAGCTGCGACCTGTTCGTTAATCTATCGATGCTCGAAGAGATCCGGGCATAACTGCGGCACGTATGTGCCAGTGCAAAAAAGTAAATTAGCCAGGGGCGATCATCGTCCCTGGCTAATTTGTGAAAACTCGTGCAAAAATGCTACACAATGCGACACAGCCGCTCCAGAGGCCGATGCAGATGCTACACAATGCGACACAAATGCTACACAGATCCTACATATGCGACACAGTCGCACTAGAGGCGGCTTCAGGCGATTTTTCATTGATGGTCATTTATTTCTATTGATATATGCACAATAATGAACTATATTAGAGAGTGTTAGCCAGAGCGGAATATACATGATTTATATAATTGTGCAGAGAGCTTGACTGGCAGCGAGAGTACCTATATTATTGAAGTAGACAACTCATCTTTTTCACACCGGCCCCGGCGCTGTCATCGCAGTTGTGCGATCAAGTGAGCGGGGCAGTCACACCCTACAAATAGGGGTAAATGTGACGTTTACCTTAATAACACCTACGCATATGGCAGGGCAAGGGATGTCCTCCATATATTTCTCTTTTCGATAGAGAAGAAAGGAATAGTACATGCGAAGGCTTGGTAATCTGGCCACCCTGGCATCCTTATTTACCTTATTTGCCATGCTAGTTACCGCCTGCGGGGGCGGGAACCCATCGGGCACGGGTGGCAATACCAACCAGAAAACCGCCAAGAAAGTGGCGATCGTCACCGACACAGGTGGCCTGAATGACCAGGGATTCAACCAGCTTGCGTACAAAGGCTATAAGCAGGCCTTGAGTGAATTCGGTTTCAGCGAAAAAGTCGTGCAGACGCAATCGCAGAACGATTATGTGCAGAATCTGACATCAGCCGCCCAGGCCGCGGACCTGGTCATCGCGGTGGGCTTCCTGATGGACACGCCGATCTACCAGGTTGCGAAGCAGTTTCCCAGCAAGAGCTTTGCCATCGTTGACGGCTGTGCCGTCCCCGCCGGTCAGCAGGACTGTGTGGTGCTGCCCAACGTCGCACCGCTCTCTTTTAAGGAGCAGGAAGCGGGCTGCCTGGTGGGAGCCATGGCCGCTCAGATGGAGGTAGATGGCAAATCCAAGATTTCCAGGTTGCTGGGCAAAAACACCATCGGCGCGGTCGGTGGCCTCTCCATTCCTCCGGTGAATCGTTATATCGCGGGCTACAAATACTGCGCGCAAAAGGTTGATCCCAGTGTTCAGGTTAAAGTCAATTATTCACAGGACTTTAGCGCGACCGCCAAGTGTAAGGATGCGGCACTAACTCTGATCAACCAATTCCAGGCCGACATTATCTTCCAGGTCGCCGGCGGTTGTGGTATCGGCGCGCTTGACGCCGCCGACCAGAAGGGTGTTTTCGGCATTGGCGTTGATAACGACCAGGGTTACATTCACTCCAGCGTGATTACCAGCGCGCTCAAACGCGTTGACACCGCGGTATACTTAACCATCAAAAACTTCCAGAACGGTCAGTACTCCAACAAACCGCCAGTGTTCAACCTGGCACAGGACGGGGTTGGCTACGCGACAGTGAGCAAAGATGTGCCTGCGGATGCCAAGCAGAAGGCAGACGACTTCGCAAAGCAGATCAAAGATGGCACGCTGACGCCACCGGAAAACATCTCGTAGTCCTTTCCATGCCAAACCTTATCCATTTTTAAATTAGAAGAAAGCCCCCGGTCACCATCCAGTGGTGACCAGGGGCTTTCCTGTCACAGAGCGGAAGGAAGTAATAATATATAAAATGAAGACGCTCTGGCCAGCATTCTGGATAGTTATAGATTGGCAACAGAGAGCAAGGGTGCGACTGCAGGCCGTTTCTCTTCAACTTTCTTCACGCAGGCATTGACAAACGCATCGAAGTAACGTACCCAGGCGGCGCTATCGTTATACATTTCCTCGGGATGGCACTGAACAGCCAGCATAAAGCGGTGCTCGGGCACCTCCAGGCCTTCAGGGACGCCATCCTCCGAATAGCCGCTGAGCAGCACTCCTTTCCCAATCTTTTTGACGGCCTGGTGGTGCAGGCTATTCACGGGTATTTCACTGACGCCCAGCACTTTCTCCAACAGGCTCCCGGGCTTCATGCGCATCTGGTGGACTGTTTTATTGCGTGGCAGGTCCCAGTTGGTGTGGCGCAGGCTCCCGCTATATTCCGCGCTCAGATCCTGATACAGGGTACCGCCCAGGACCACATTCAACACCTGCATTCCCCGGCAGATGCCCAGCGTCGGGACATCGTATTTGAGGGCCCAGCGTGCCAGTGTCAGTTCCAGCTTATCGAGGTGTGGATTCGTCTCACCCAGCAGGGGATGAGGTTCTTCGTGATAGCAGCGCGGATCCAGGTCAATCCCACCGGACAGGAGTAAGCCATCCAGGCGAGGGAGCAGTGTATCCAGACCATCAAGATGAGTGAGAATAGGGATCAGGACAGGCATACCACCCGACCGCTCCACAGCGTGGATATACGTCTGATTATTATAGTAGATTGAGCTATCTGATTTTCCACCGAACCCCGCCAGACAGGGTACACCGATTAATGGACGCATTACCAGTACTCCTTAATGTATGTGATGAGTTCGCTTGTTCAGGTCGTGGGACGAGCATCTGAGCGATGAGCATCCACACAAGCAAAAAAAGAATAATAAAAAAGCGGAACGCTTACATTTGCGCCCCGCCTGGAAAATGCTTGATCTGCTACACAGCGAAACGCGCTTTTGTAAGTACAAACCCAAGGAGCCCCAGCCAATACTGGAGCTGAGTAATCACGAGGGTCATATGTACGTACATATCGTTAGCGCGTTGTTGTCCCATCTGACATCCTATAACTTTCAGGTTGAATAACATTCCTATTGAAGAAGTTATACATTGCCTGACAAACATTGTCAAGTAGTAAGGACTTTTTTGTCCTATTACTCCCCGAAAAAGATCTTCCACCACTCCTGCCAGAAGCCGGGTGGACTAGCTTTTTTCTGCGGCGGCTGGGTATTTTGCTGTCCCTGTTGATTTGAGCCGACGATCACGACTGGTTGTTCACCGGGTCGAATATATCCTAGCTGCTGGCGGGCTTCGTTTTCAATCACAGCAGGATCTTTAAAATGATCAGCGGCCTGAACCAGCTGGGTATGCTGAGCCTGGATTTGTTGCAGCTTCTTATTCTCGTTCTGCACCTGTTGCATGAGCTGACTATTTGACCAGGCCTGTGCCAGCGAACCGAAGAGAAAAGCGACGCAGACCAGGCCAGTGATCCACATCACTGTTTGTGTAAATAGTGATGTACGCCTGGCGCGTAGGCGTCCCACTGTCTCCCCCATCCCAACGGCAGAGGTCACATTCGCGCTGCTGTTACCAGGGCGCGAAGAGAACCGCGGTTTCCTTGAATTATCTTGCACACGGACTCCTTTCCAATGCGGTATCATGGTGCCTCTTTATTTATTGTACATCATGGTTCATGATATCTGAAGGAGACGCTTCACACTTTCCGAGTGAAACGTGTTACATATCCTCACGCCGCCACAAGCGGTGCGAAAATAGCGAAATAGAAGGTAGCGATAGTGCTAGTGAGCCAGTAGCACCAGGAGGCCCATCAGATCAAAGCCGATGAGTATACAGAGCAGAGCCAGGGCAGCGAGGCGTGCAGCACGCAACCAGTCGCGCCAACCTGATGTGTGCTTAGCCGGCGAGCGCCGC
>JAFMRP010000511.1 GCA_017354095.1 Ktedonobacteraceae bacterium | reverse complement strand
CAGTGAAAGGCCGGAGATGGTCATGCGGGCTTCGGAATGCCAGCCCAGGCTGCGTTCACCGGAGATAAAAGGCAGTATGGTCAGGCCGTGGTCGCCGGGGCGGAGATCAGCGACCAGGGAGTCGATAGCATCCAGGCCGGACAGTTTGAGCGTATTGGCGAGCCAGGCAAGCATGTTCCCTCCTTCACTCAGCGCCCCCCCCAGCACAGCCCGCTTCGCATCCACCAGATAGAGCCAGAGGCCATCAGGCGGGACCACATCCCCACACGGAACCACAACACGCATAGCGCTGGAGGTGCCAATGGTCAGCGCCCAGGTATCTGCTGAGACACAACCAGAGCCGACGTTGGCGGTCGCGCCATCACCCAGCGCGGGGAACCAGATGGCATCGCGCAGGGCAGGCCAGCGCCCGGCATAGCGCGGCGCCAGTCCCTGGATACCATCGCGAATATCGCCCAGGGCGGGCAGTTGCTCTGGCCGTACCTGGAGAACGCGCAACAGTTCTTCGTCCCACTGCTGCTGGCGAGTGCGCAACAGACCTGTCGCCGAAGCCATCGAGAGCCCGCATACTGAGCGGCCCAGGAACTGGCGGTGGACATATTCGCCGAAGGAGATCCATTGAGCCACGCGAGCAAAAATATCGGGCTGTGCGGCTGCCAGCCAGCGCAGTTTGGCGGACCAGTATGTAGCGTGGAAACGCGCTCCGGTGCGTTCGTGAATCGCGCGCTCATCAAGCTCAGCGCGCAGTTCCAGGGCGGCATGGTATGATCGCGTGTCCTCCCAGGTGATCACCGGGGTGATGGGATGGCCATCCTGATCGATGCCGACCAGGCTATGCCAGAACGTATCGGTGGCGACTGCTTTGATCTGCTGTGCCAGCGGGCCAGCCTTTGCGAGCGCTTCATCAATAGTGCTCGCAACGGCCTCCAGAAGTTTGCCGGCTGGCACCGAAACTTCCCCATCATGCGAGGTGGTGAGCTCGTATTTGATCTGCGAGACGATACCGGGGACGGCGCTACCGGCTGCATCGAAGAGCAGGGCGCGCGTGGATGTAGTGCCAACGTCGAGGGCCAGCACAAATGGCGGTCTGGCAGTATCGCCTGCAGGTATATCCTGTGCCATACGTTGTTCTTTCTTTCGCGGTGGAATCTCCGTTTATTGTACCATGTCTCCCTGTTGACTGAGAACGGGCTCGGCAGAAAGTCTCGGGGTGATGAACACCGGCAATGACTTCAGTTGCGAAAACTTGCGCCAAAAAGCTTCACCGGCTTTGTATTCCGAGCCCCAACGACGCTGACGCGTCTACGAACTGCGTTCGTCAGGGGCTCGGAAAGGTAGTAGCTTCACACGGCTTCAGAGGCCGATTCAAAGCTTCACACAAGTTTCACAGAGGGTTCACAAGCTTCACAGCCGCTTTAGAGGCGAGATGAGAGTGATTGCATGTTCTGCGATTCATGGGTGGAAGAGCCAGGGAACCAACAGAACTAACACTTGTAACACTTCTGAGGAGACGGGGCAACGTGTCTATTCGTCAGTTTCATGCTATCACGAGAGCGTCAGAAAACCGATTGGGAGAGGTGGGAGGCGAAGCGCTCTGGAATTCGTGTTTTGCGAAAACTCGTGCAAAAATGCTACACAATGCGACACAGCCGCCTCCCAGGCCGATCCAGATGCTACACAATGCTACACAAATGCTACACAATGCGACACAGCCGCTCTAGAGGCGGGCTGAGGGGCATTTTTCATCGATACATCTAAATGTAGATTGATAAGTGCGGATTTATATGGACAAATAGATTTACATGCAGGCATGTTACACGAAGTTGTGGGGGAGGGATTGGGACAACATTATCTCCTGCACGTTCTGGGGGGAGTGAAGGGGAGTTTACAGATAAAGTTTAAGAAAATAAGAGCCACAGATTTTCTCTTCTATTTGGGAGCAGTAAAAGAGAGTCGATACTGAAGCAGGGACTGCTCGGCCTGATTGCTTGTCAGGGCGAGTGCTCGTAACTCAGCGGCTCGACCGCGCTCATGCTGGCCCAATTTCAGCAGGAGTTCGCCACGGATAGCGTGGAAGAGGTGATAACCGTCGAGATCGAGTGCCAGGGCCTCAACCTCAGCCAGTGCTGCTTCTGGCCCAGCCACGTAGCGCAGCGCGACTGCGCGATTGAGGCGCACGACTGGCGAGGGTGCCAGATGATACAGGAGATCGTAGAGGGCCAGGATCTGCGGCCAGTCGGTAGCCTGCCACGTCGCTGCCTCGGCATGGCAGGCCACCAGCGCAGCCTGCACCTGGTAAGGACCCGGGCGGCCCAAGGCCGCAGCCTGTTCGATCAGTTCTACGGCTTCAGCAATCATCTGTCGATCCCAACGCGAGCGATCCTGATCGGGGAGTAAGATCAACTTTCCTGCGGCATCGAAACGCGTGTCAGCCCGCGCCAGATGTAAGCGCATCAAAGCGAGCAGGCCCAATGCCTCCGGCTCTCTGGGGTAGAGCCGTGTGACAAACGCGGCGAGCCAGGCAGCATCCTCAGCGAGATCGCGGCGCGCGGGTGTGCCGCCTCCGCTGGCCAGGTAGCCCTCGTTGAACATCAGGTAGAGCACTGCCAACACTTCACCGAGCCGCTCATCGAGTTCTTCGGCGGCGGGGACACGATAGGGGATAGCCGCCTGCACGATTTTCTGCCGCGCTCGCCCAAGGCGCCGCGCCATCGCCAACTCTGAGACCAGGAATGCATGAGCAATCTGGGCGGTCGTGAAGCCGCAGACGGCGCGGAGTGTCAGGACCACTTGCGTCTCGCGGGAGAGCGCCGGGTGGCAGCAGGTAAATATCAGCCGAAGCCGGTCATCTGGCTCCTGTACAATCGGATACTCCAGAGCAGCCAGCTTGTCGCGGTAGCGTGCCTCGCGCCGGAGCTGGTCGATGGCCCGGCGTCGCGCCACAGTGAGCAGCCACGCGCCCGGCTGAGAGGGGATCCCCTCAATCGGCCAGCGTTCAAGCGCGATCAGCAGGGCATCCTGGACGCTCTCCTCGGCAACCTCGAAGTTGCCCAGAATACGGACGAGCGCTCCTACCAACTTTCCAGCTTCTTCCCGGAAGACGGTGCCAAGCGTCGTATGTGCTTCGCCGGGTATTCCCTGCTGCATCTCGTTGCTCTCTCAGCTATGGGCGGCTTGCATTGACGACTGGCCGGATCTCAACGGCGCCTGCAGGCCATGTTTTCGCCATCTGTAACGCCTCGTCGAGATCGGCAACGTCAATTTCGGCATAGCCACCAATCACCTCGGTTCCTTCCAGAAACGGGCCGTCGGTGATCAGAGGTCGACCGTCAGCGGCAAACTGGACGCTGGTCGTTGTGTGCGCCTCTTGAAGTTGAGCGGCACTGCCGATTTTAGAGTGATACTCGGCGAACCACCGGGCAACTCTGGTATCCATCTGGGCACGAACCTCCTGGGACATCGCCTCCCGGCGGGCTAGCTCCTGTGGGGTTCTACCGCAGAACAAAAGGACATACTTCATGGTTTTTTTTCTCCTTATACTTCAGTTATCTTCCTCAGGAAAAAATCTGAACAATCCTTTCATTTATACGACGAACAGAGGTAGCCCGAAAAGGACATCATTATTGGCAAAAACCGATGAAGCAGGTAGATTTCCAGTTATGTTATCCAGTCATATAGCGACTTGACATAAGTGTGTTTAAACCCTATGATAATAAAGAATATGACTTGAAGTCATAGAAACATGGATATTTTTTCAGGAGAAGAGTATGTCACTCGTCATTGATGGGGTTAATGTGTACCTCAAGGAGTCTGGTTCTGGCTCTCCTATTCTCTTCCTTCATGGGGCTCCTGATTCGGCGGAGATGTGGAATGGTGTGATAGAGCATCTCAAGAGCCATCATCGTTGTATTGCACTTGATCTGCCAGGATTTGGGCGTTCTACGGCTCCGGCGCATTTCAACTGCTCGCTGGAGAATATGGCTCATTTTCTCAATGCCGTGATAGAAAAGGCTGCCATTCCAACGCCACTCAACCTCGTCGTTGCTGATTTTGGGGCTACCTATGGCCTGTCCTGGGCTGTGGAACATCCACAACATGTACAGCGTCTCGCTATTGCTGGCGGTTCTAATTTTAGCTCGCGCTACCGCTGGCATGGCACTGCTCGCCTCTTGCGGACACCACTGTTGGGAGAAGCCATCATGGCAATGGTGAGTCTTCCTCTTCAGGAGAAGACGATGCGTCAGAATGCGCCCCTGGTGAGTCCAGAATATGTTCGTGAAGCCTATGCTCTCTCTCTAGCAAAGCCAGAGACACGGCGAATGATGTTAAAATTGTACCGGAGCATCAATCCGCAAGATTTTGTGGGGCGGGAAGAGCGTCTCCAGGAGTTGACCAGCCATGTTCCTACGCTGGTACTCTGGGGGGACAAAGATCCCTTTACAGCACCAGAATATGCGGAGCAATTTGGGGGTGCACAGGTGGAACATTTTCCCCAGAACGGCCACTGGCTGGCTGTTGAAATTCCAGAGATCGTCGCACAACGACTCACTACTTTTTTTGCTTAAATCACCTGCGGATACACTTTATGTGTTCCTACGACCAGCGTTCCCAGCACACCACCTCATCAAGTGGCTTGCGGCCGCTCTTTTTGGGAGGTCGAGGTGTTTCCTGAGGGGCTGGATACCCAAATGAGAGGACTATCTGAACGGAGAGGTCAGCGGGAAGATTGAGGACCTCTCTGGCCTTCTCTGC
>JAFMRP010000061.1:3073-11602 GCA_017354095.1 Ktedonobacteraceae bacterium | reverse complement strand
CTTCTGTCTGTCTGGGGACCTTCCCTGCACCGGGGAACCCACCTGGGGAAGGACACTGCGATGGCGGAGATCCCCATTTTACCCTGATGCGCTGCTCTTTCCGCAATCTCTTCGCATTATACCCGTTTCTTCGCCGGGAAACCTCCTGGGCTTCCCGCCAGTTCAGGTGCATACTGGATCTTGTCTCAGGGCGGAGGCACAAGAACAACCTGTATACAGCACGAACGGCATAGGCAAGAGAAAACGAGAGCGTACGTGTCGTGATGCTTGCCCTCGTAGGATGAACGTAGCGGGAGGTTTCGATGCGAAACCACAATGAGGATCCCTGGTTTAAACGCATTAAGTCTGTCCGATACAGTCTCGGCTGGTCACAAAGCGAGGCTGCTGAGCATCTCGGGGTAGACGAGCGTACGCTCCGGGATTGGGAAGCAGGGCGGCATGTTCCTAATTACGCAAGTCGCAAGTCACTACGCGACCGCTATCAAAAGACCTTGGAGGAACTTGGGTTGGTACCCCCGCCATAGCCCGTGTGGATACCCCCAAGCGAACCTGTTCCGTCAAGCTCAAAGGAAGCTATATGAGTCTCTATGAATGGCTGATAGTGCTCTTAGGAGTGCTGAATCTGGGACTAGCAACCCTAAAGTTTCTTGCTCAGTATAGGAAATCCAACAAAGTACAGTAACCACACGGCCCCCTTCGGGAGAAGAGGGCCATGTGTGATCCAAAGAAGACCCAGCGCCGAGGTACATGTAAAAATAGGGATGGGTATTTGTGCTCAAAATTAGGAACGGTAAATACCCCTTCTCAGAAAAAATCGACCTGTCAAATGAATCCCATCCCTGGGGAATAATGTAAAAGCAACACCTGAAACTTGAGCGGCTCATTCAGCAGGTGCGGGAGTGGGTTGGCAAGCACTATCGCCCAGAACTCTTTTCCATTCCGCAGGCGAATAGCGCTAGGGCGCTATTTACTTCATATGAATATGCAGCCTATTAGGCTCTGATCGCTAACGTTGCTTCCCGTTCCATTCATCCTCAAAAGCCTCGGTAGGGACCTGTGTCCTTTCTCTTTAAAGTAGTTATGAGCAAATAGATAAAATATGCTCATAACTTAAATAACTTTCAAGCCACTCTGGCCAGTTGCTCACTCACGACTGAAGCGGATATAGGGCCGGAAAGGGAGCATTTCTTCAGAGCGTTCAGACAGACGCCCTAAGCTAATCGTGTAGATCGGAGAATTGCCCTCACGCCATCGATATTTAAAATAGGCCTATTAGGCCCGCCGGAGAAATTTACAACGCTAAGCTCTCAAAGTAGGTCAGAGGTGGGTTGAAGCTACAATGCTAAGCGCCTAGCGTTGTAATCCGGTCCGTTCATACGGAAAGCGACCATGTAGCAGCGAACTCGTCGGATCTATCAAGACGCAAGAAGAGCCAGCGAGTCTGTCTTTTTTGTTGCCTAACAGGGCGAACTGTGCTATACTTGTTGGGTCTCAGTTGTTAGGCAACACAATGTACCTCTTGTCGTTGCACAGAAAGTATGCTCTATGCCCAGATATGCCCGCGCTCAGTTTCGGTGGTCCGAGCAAACGCAGACCTATATGCTCTCCCCCGGCAACCAGGAGAACGGACAGGCGCTAACCAGCGATTGGCTGGAGCAGCATTCCTCGTTCTCTTTTCATAGTCGTCAAGGCACACGCTATACCATCCGCAAGCAGCAGGGACAGCGTGGAGGCAGCTACTGGTATGCATATCGGCGTCTGCGTGGGCGCCTCGTGAAACGCTACCTTGGGAAGGAAGCAGACCTGACCCTCGCGCGCCTGGAGGAGGTTGCGCACAGTCTGGAACAAGAGCCAGAACGGCCGCCTCTTCAGGCTGAGCTTCCGCACCTGAACGACGAATTGCTCCATCTACGGCCAGAGCGCACGCCTGCCAAAGAGGCCGTCACCGCCGCTCCCCCGGATGCACATCCATTGCTCCTCTCCAGGTTGTCGCAGCCACGCCTGCCCGCTTTTCTGCTGGAGCGCCCGCGACTGCTTGCGCTGCTCGACGCGGGACGCGAAGGCGCACTGACGCTGCTCTCGGCTCCCGCTGGTTTTGGCAAGACAACCCTGATCAGCCAGTGGATCGCAGCGCGGCGGGCGCAGGCCGATTTTCCCCCGGTGGCCTGGATTTCCCTGGAGAGTTCTGAGAATGACCCGCTACGCTTCTGGCGCTATCTCCTCACGGCCTGCCAGGCTTTCGGGACTGATCTTACGCAGGTTCACCGCGCCTTTACAGGTCTGACTCCCCAGCCTCCCTTTCTGCCTACAGATCTCTCAGGGTGGCTTGCGACCTTCCTCAACGCGCTGGCGCAGGCCCCGGCAGGAGGCATTCTGGTTCTGGAAGATTATCAGGCAATCACCGAGCACGCGCTTCACGAAACGCTCGCCTTTTTCTTGCGCCATCTTCCGACCACGCTCCATGTGCTGATGCTCACGCGCAGCGATCCGCCCCTGCCTCTGGCAAGCCTGCGGGCGCGTAATGTCCTTACAGAAGTTCGCACTGACGACCTGCGCTTCTCGCGGGAGGAGACCTCGACCCTTCTGCACCACTCCCTGCCATTTCCGCTCAATGCAACGCTGATTCAACGGCTCCATGCCCAGCTGGAAGGCTGGGGCGTGGGACTGCATCTCACAAAGCTCGCCCTCCAGCGCGCCTCCTCTTCAACTCAGGAAGAGCATCTGGCTACGCTTCTGCTCCAGAACAGTGTCGCCACTCAGGACTATTTTATAACGGAGATCCTTCACTCCCAGCCAGAACCAGTGCAACGGTTTTTGCTGCAAACAAGTCTGTTTCCGCATCTGACCGCTGCTCTCTGCGACGCCGTAAGCGAGCAGGAGCAGAGTCAGGATCTGCTTACGTCGCTCGAACGGGCGAACCTGTTCCTTGAGCGGCTGGGCGATGACTCTCATCAGTCTTCCTCGGAGGCTCGCCAGTGGTACCGCTATTATACACTCTTCGCTGATGCTCTGCGCGCTGAGGCGGCCCGCAGGTGGAGCAAAGAGGATCTGCACCATATCTTTGCTCGTGCCTCTCACTGGTACGAACGCTCCGGCTCTCTTCACGAAGCCATTGATGCCGCCTTCTCCGCTCAGGACCAAGCGCGGGCGGCGCTCTTATTGACGCGCTTTATAGAGGGGCAGACGGTAGCGGGAGAAGTGCAGGAGCCGTATACGCTGATGGGCTGGTTCGGGCAGCTCTCGGAGGCGCTCTTTGAGCAGAATCCTGTGCTCTGCCTGAGCTATGCTACGGTGATGCTCTGGCAAAATCCCGCCTGGCAACCTGATTCCCAATCGATCACTGCTATGGAACATCTCTTGCAGCAGGCAGAAGACCATTGTCGCCGGGAACAGCTTTTCTCTCTGCTCGGCGAGCTGCTGGCCTTTCGCGCTTTGCTCGCTTTGCGGCAGGGAGAAATGCAAACCGCAGCGGCATACGCCAGACAGGCTCAGGGCTGGCTGCCTCAGACGCAGGATATCTGGCGCGGCCTCAGTGCGACGATTGTGGCAACGCAATGGATCGTGTCAGGACGTTTCCCGCAGGCCCTCAGCATCTTGCAGGAGGCTCACGCGCGCCTGGCGAAAGCAAACAATCATCTGTTCTACCAGGCCGCGACAATCAGGCTCGCGCAGGTGCATTTTGAACTCGGGGAACTCCAGCAAGCGGCCTCCTTCTATCGTCAGGCCCTTGAGGTCTCCCCTCCGGCGGCGGACGGTCATCTCACTGCACCGCTGGCAAACTGGCGCTGCACAGCCCTGTCCGGCTACGCGGCCCTCTGCTATGAACGCAATGAACTCACCCGCGCGACGCAGCTTCTTCAGGAAACCATTGCCTTGAGCCAGACTCATACATTTCTGGATCACGAGATCCATGCAGAGCTGCTCCTGGCTCGTATCCAGCAGGCGCAAGGTAACACAGGTGTTGCCCAACAGCAGCTCTCGGACCTTCTGGAGCGTCTTCCGGCCTCCCAATCCCAGCTCGTGCAGGATATCCGGGCGGTCCGGGCTGCCCTGGCGCTCCTCGCGGGCGATCACCTGACCGTCCAGCAATGGGCTTTCCTGCACACGCCTCCTGCTGATTTCGCGCGGAGAGCCGAGGAGGAGGTGCTGCTGGCGCGCTGGCTGCGGACGCAGGGCAAAGAGGCAGAGGCCACGCATCAGCTTGAGCGGCTGCTCCTGGCAACGCAGGAAGCGGGATATACGCGCGGTCTGCTGCAAACAAAGGTGGAGATGGCGCTGAGCGCTTCCGGCCAGAAGCACAGGGCCGAGGCGCTGGATCTTCTGCGTGAGGCGCTGCTCCTGGCGCTCCCTCATCATCTGGTACGCCTGTTTCTCGATGCCGGTGAACCGATGGCCACGCTGCTGCGCTCACTCTTATCCCGGTGCCACGACCAGCCTTTGCGAGCCTATATCCATGCATTGCTGCGCGCTTTTCCGGTCCCGCAACCAGGAGCGGCAACCGACCGGACTGATCTGCTCATTGAACCGCTCTCGCCACAAGAGTTGCGCGTGTTACGTCTCCTGGCCGAGCATCGCACCAACGCGGAAATAGCCGAGGCCCTAGTTGTCTCGATCAATACAGTGCGCACCCAGGTGCAGAGCATCTACACCAAACTGGGCGTACACAAGCGCAGCGAGGTTCTCGCGGTTGCCCATGACCTCCAGCTCCTCTCATAAGCACACCCGACCTCTTTCCTCAACGCTGCTCACTATCCCTAGCATGAACCTTTTGTCGGGGTCTGGCTGACTTTTCTGTATGTTGCCCTCGCCAATCATACGGGCAATCACCCGAACGGATGAAGTTCCCACGGCCTTGCTCAGGCTATACTGCTGGCATCAAACGAACGCCTGACTCCGAGAAAGAGCCGGACAGCAGCATTACCGATTTCAGAAAGGTGCCGTATCCATATGATCAGTGCAGCATTTCCCTACGAGAAGAAACGGAAAGTCGTGTCAGGGCTGGAGATGGCCTATGTAGACGAGGGCCAGGGAGATCCGATCGTCTTTTTGCACGGCAATCCTACCTTTTCCTATATCTGGCGCAACATCCTGCCTTACGTGCAGGGTTTCGGCCGCATCATCGCTCCGGACCTGATCGGCATGGGCGATTCACAGAAGCTGCCGAAGAGCGGTCCCGGCTCCTACACGTTCGTCGAGCATCGCTGCTCCCTCGACGCCCTGCTCGAAGCGCTGGAAGTACGTGAGCGCGTCACCTTCGTGGGGCACGACTGGGGCGCGGCCCTGGTGTTTGATTGGGCCCGTCGCCATCCACAGGCGGTGCGCGGGATCGCCTATATGGAGGCAGTCATGGGCACCGCCTCGTGGAGCGAGATGCCGGAGGTCGCTCGCACCCGCTTCCAGGCACTGCGCTCTGCCCAGGGCGAGCAACTGGTGTTGGAGCAGAACTCGTTTATTGAGTTCAATCTGCCCAAGACTATTCTGCGCACCCTGACAGACGAGGAGATGAACGAGTATCGCCGTCCGTTTGCCGAACCCGGCGAAGCTCGCCGCCCGACCCTTTCCTGGGCGCGTCAATTGCCCATTGAGGGCGAGCCGACCGATGTCACCGAGATTGTCACAGCCTCCGGACTCTGGCTCTCTCAGAGTCCCGTCCCTAAACTGTTCATCCAGGCCATTCCGGGAACACAAGATCCCCAGAAGGTCGCGTTCAATCACACATGGCCTGCCCAAACCGAGGTGAGCGTGCGCGGGCACCATACCCCTCAGGAGGACTCTCCTGATGAAATTGGGCAGGCTATTGCAAGCTGGTTGCAAAAACTGCAATAGATGACGCCGAAGCATTGAGGATGCAGGAAATGACGTTTATTTTCCTGAGAAGAAACTGTGTAACGGATAATAGTCTCATGTGTAATTACACATGCACGAGAAACAGAAGGATTTCATTGTATGAAAACAATTCTTTGGGCAACCTTGAGCGCAAATGGGAACTATGCACGCAATGCCAGCCCCGAACACCCTCCCAAGCAGGAAGCGTTCAGCGATTTCGTGGATCAGGTGAAAGCGGCAGGGAATTTCATCGTTGGACGTCGAACCTTCGAGAGCTTTCAGGCAGGTGGAGAGAATCCTTTTGGCGATGTTGACATCGTCGTGCTCTCGAAGAGCGTCAAAGACATTCCCGGTGTTAAGGTTGTGACGTCGCCACAAGAGGCCCTGGCGTACCTGCAAGCAAAAGGCCATACCACCGTCCTTCTTTCGGGCGGCGCAGATCTGCACAACACCTTTTTACAACAAGGACTTGTTGATGAGATCATATTCCCAATTGCACCGGTATTGGAGGGAAAGGGATACAACATCTTGCTCAACCAGGACCACTACCAGTACAAGGATATCCAGTTGTTGGACTTCAAGTCCCTCGGCGGTGGCGTTGTCCGATTGCATTATGCGATTGGTCATGAATAAAGCCATTCGATAAGCATACTCGATCCACGGGCGCGCAGGCGAAGCTGGATATCACGGAGCCGCGCCTACGCGCCTGAGCAACTTGCCGAAGGTTTCGATGCGAATCTGGGTCTTTTAAGCAATTTTCAACGGGAAGGAGGCATGAGATATAGGAGTACCATGCAGAGTAAACAAGCCCAACATTGCTGAGAACGACCGTTATCGGCAGCGTGAACCACTAGATTGGCCGCTACGGTGCCGATAAGGTGCTCATTTGCTGGTCTTCTCTGGCAAACCATCGCTGCCGATAAGATGCACAGGCCGCTAACGTTGTAAATTTCTTGTACGGGCCTAATAGGCCCAATCTGGGTGTCGCTCAGTAACAATAACCGCGGGGGCGCCATCAGTACGCAAACCATTGCCATGATCTGGGAGAAGCACCTGGGCACCTCGAAAATTCACGCGACTAGGCATACCTTCGCAGTCAATATGGAAAAGGCAGGCGCACCCCTCTCGACAATTGGCGATCGGCTTGGCCACAGCAATTATAATGTGACCGCCAATTATATGAAGCGGTTGCATAGCGCCGACAACCCCTACGGCGATGCCTTGGAAGAGCTTTTTGGTATGTAGGCAGGGAGCACAAGAAACGAGGACTGGCGCCCTCGACACACCCACAGCGGATGCGTCGATGCCCAATTGGGCGATCGTCCTGCAGGAGAGTCAGGAGCATAAGCTTTCAGCTCTCTGAAGGGATGCGTAATAGGATGAAGAACAGGAGGAGCAGGATGGACGCGACCATTGTTAGAAGTCTGGCAAAAGAAGGCAAGCAGCATGGGCTCACGCTCCAATGGGCACAAATCCAGCTCATCGAACGCGTAACCCGAAATGCACAACGGCTCGAAGCGTTGCGCCATCGAGACACTCGCGAGAGCGTGGAAAATGAACTGAAGGGTAGCTCTTGACGCCTCGATGCCTGGAAAAACCGTCCCAAATCCGGAGTAGAAGCCAGAAACATGGTAAACCAATTGCTTGCGCGCCTCTCACTCTGGCGTCTTTGTCGGATGGATATGATCTGATCATCGGTTAGGCATCCGATGCCCTCCAATACGTGAGAACAGGCAATCTGTCTCTTGATGCGTTACCGATCTCCTCCTGCCTGTCACAAAGTGTCGCCAAGCATCCCCAGTTAACTTTGCCCTCTGCGGCGTCTATTGAGAAGCACAAAGAGCGGAATTTATTCTCCGCTCTTTGTGCTTCTCAATCTCTAAAGAGCAGTCTGCTCATGTCTCAGGCTTACGAGCAACACGAATGCCCTTCGCAAGTCCCCGAATTGCATTCGGGGTTACATGACCATAACTTGAAGAAGGTTTGCGGCAACGGCCAGAGCCATAGCACTTACTGTGGCACAAAGCGGCCTTGTTCATTGCGAAACCAGACCGCAATCCCGTTACAGGTGATCTTCATATCTGGAAACGGCTTGCCATGACGCTTCACAAATTCCAGCTGGACCGGAGCCAGGTCAACGTGCTCCCCGACCAATTGCGGTCCGGTATAGATCCTCGCCTGCGAGGCCTCGCCTCCGGGGAGTTCGATCACCTGCACGTTGCCTCGCAGATTGAGCGCTATCACGTGAGACGGATGCTGTGGACTATCATCATGCCCAAGCACCACATCATAGTGAGTAGTACGCGGGTATCCAAATTTGAGATCGTCCATGACGCGCGTACCGCGCTCCCAGCCCACTTGAACAAGCCAGATCAGCAGTACGGTTCCCACCATCGCGAGTCCCGCAGGCACCAGCCAATGAATCCTTCGCCGATGTTTGTCCTTGACAAAGGGGGGCCCGCCAGTCGTGTGTGGAAAGTGCTTGCCTTTCGGTCGCGAACGGCGCGACGTCACGACAGGGACGGTCCGAGTAGCGGCATCTACGGGACGGTAGCGCAAGACACTTTTCGGGGCGATTTTTCCCATCAGGTTCAGTCATGATGGACATGCACATTTCCTCCTCCCGAGAGCTGCATGGAAACGGATCAACCAAAAGAAGAAATAGCGAATGGCATCGTGGGACCTGAAGGGAAGAGCACCATA
>JAFMRP010000061.1:0-3063 GCA_017354095.1 Ktedonobacteraceae bacterium | reverse complement strand
ACTCCTCTGGTAAATGACTTGAAAAGTGGTTGCTTTTTGCCCCCAAACCTGCACATTTGCCCTCAATGGTGAGCAACACGGCTATTGAGCATGCAAAGATCCGCTTTTGGAGTGGATCGTTGTTTCCCGTTTTTGTACATGCACGAGGTCGAGAGGAAATGGGGGAGAGCTACGAAAGTTCACCGGCAGGCATCAGTAGGCAGCAAAAGCAGAACGGGAAACAATACGAGAGGGAGGCCCAGCCGATGTAGAACCACCTCTCACTCAGAGCAGTTTTTCTACGTCTACTAAGCTCCTGTCTTCCAGAGATGCACCCTGTCCCAACGAACAGGAGTGATCCTGGTCGATTGCCTCATGCTTTCCTGTGCCCCTCATGCTACAGTAAACAACGTCACCGATCCGTTTTGTGAAAGGAGCATCTTCTTTTGGAAATGCAGAATCCACCTTCATCGGGACCCATTTCTTCCTCCAGTCGCGACCCACGGCGCTGGTTCACGCTGGCTATTGTGCAGTGTGCAGCCTTGATGGGAGTGCTCGATGGGAGCATTGTCAACATCGGCGCGCCTTCGATCCAACGACAGTTGCATGCGAGCTTTGCTGAAGCACAACTCGTCATCGCTGGGTATACCCTGGCGTATGCTGTGTTTCTCGTCACCGGCGGTCGGCTAGGAGACCTCTATGGACGAAAGCGTGTGTTTCTCCTTGGAGTGGGAAGCTTCACGTTCTTCTCTGCCTTCTGTAGTCTGGCCGCCACTGCCTGGCTGCTGGTCGCCTTTCGCATTGCTCAGGGCGCGGGAGCGGCACTCATGACGCCCCAGGTCATTTCCTTTCTTCAAGTCAGTTTCGATCCAGATGAGCGTCCAATCGCCTTTGGCAGCTATGCTGCCATCATCGGCCTGGCAGCTGTCCTGGGACAGGTCTTTGGCGGTTTCCTGTTGCAAGCCAATCTCTTCAACCTGGGCTGGCGCTCTCTCTTTCTGGTGAATCTTCCCACTGGTATGGTGATCCTGTTTGCCGCTTTGCCACTGCTTCGTGAAATGCGAGTGCCTGAAGTACGTAGCCTGGATTATGGTGGAGTGGTTCTGCTAGCACTTTCTCTCTTCCTGTTCGTCTTACCTCTTGTTCTGAGCAGTAGAACGGGCTGGCAGCCGTGGGCAGTCATCTGTCTGGTGCTGTCTGTCCCGTGCCTGATCGCTTTTTTCTTGTATGAGAGGAGGAGAGCGAAGCGCGGGAACATGCCGCTTGTCTCGTTTGCACTCTTCAGGCAGCGTCGCTTTTCGGCTGGTCTTCTGAGCAGCGTGCTTGCGGCCCTGCTCAATGGGGCTGTCACGTTTCTGTTCCCCTTCTATCTGCAAACGATGTTGTCCCTTACACCGCTCCAATCTGGTTTTGTGTTTCTCGCCGGAAGTGCTTCGTTTATCCTGGCGTCCAGTCTTGGCCCGGTCGTCCACCGTCGCCTGGCCGAGCGCGGTCTGCTGGTTGCCGTGCTACTGGTGATCCTGAGCTATCTCCTTACCCTCTTGTCCGCCCAGGTATTTGTCCCATTATGGGGAGTGGCTCCACTCCTGGGAGCGCAAATCGTCTCAGGACTTGGCATGGGGTTGCTGAGTGCCCCCTTGATGAACAAAACACTGGAAGGGGCTGCGCATGCCACAATTGGGAGCGCCTCTGGCATCTATACCACGGCGTCCTGGTTGGCGGCTGCACTGGGGGTAGCATTGGTTGGCCTGCTATTGTCCACTTTAACAGCGAGCAGTGGAGAACCGTTGCGTGCTTTTGTCCTCTCGCTGCTGGTGCTCGCGCTACTCAGCTTTGGCCTCTTGTTTCCCATTCGGACTCTGGTCAAGCTATCTTCAACTCAGGCGGAGAAAGCAACTGAGCATATCCATGAGGAATAAAGAAAGGTGGTGTTTTTATGATAAAGCGTACTATTCAAGCGATACGCGTCCATCACTATGGAGGACCGGAAGTGCTCCAATTGGAGCAGATTTCCTGTCCAGAGCCAGGGGCGGGCGAAGTGCTTGTTCGTGTCCATGCCGCAGGCGTTTTACCAGCGGACTGTGCGACCCGTCAGGGGATCTTCATCAAAAAGACCTTCCCCTATATCCCAGGGTCAGCTTTTGCTGGAGTGATCGAGGAAGTGGGTCCAGGCGTGACTGATTGGAAGGTTGGGCAGGCGGTCTGTGGCCGGGCATCGAACGGGACATCCACCCAGTACACGACCGTGATAGTGGATGAACGACAAAACAGCGCGATTAACCTGCTGACTCCCAAACCGGAGACGCTCACCTTTGACGAAGCGGCCACGCTTTCAGCAGGGGCAACGACGGCCTGGACAGCGCTGCTTGAAGATGGAGGACTCCAGGCGGGGCAGCGTGTCCTGATTCATGGGGCCGCTGGAGGGGTCGGCTTATTCGCTGTCCAGTTTGCGCGCTGGAAGGGGGCGCAGGTGTTTGCCACCACCTCAACCGCTAACGTGGACTTCGTGCGTTCTTTGGGAGCCGAGACCGTGATCGATTATACCACCACGCCTTTTGAAGAGATGGTCCATGACGTAGATCTCGTGCTGGATACTATTGGAGGAGAGACCTTGCTCCGTTCGATGAAGCTCGTCAGACGTGGCGGTACTCTCGTCTCGATTTACGAACCGCCACTGGCAGAACTGGCCGAGCAGCTTGGCATTCGCGCAGGTATGAACCATACCATTCCGAAGAGCGAACATCTGCGCAAAGTCACGCAGTTGATTGACGAAGGGCATGCCCGACCAACCATCCGGCGCGTCTTTGCATTGCACGAAGCACGAAAGGCGCATGAATTGTGCGAAACCGGTCATGGACGGGGGCGCATTGTCTTGCATATTGCCGACGAAGCCGACAGATCACTCTCGAGAGGCTCTTCATCCTCTGGCTGATCGTCGCACTATCCTTATCTGGAAAGTCCCTTGGAAAGGCAAGTGTCCCTTCCTGAAGCGAGCTTCACTCTTGAGGGGGCTCAGCAGATGTGGAACCATCCCTCACTCAGAGTGGTTTTTCCACGTCGGCTGGGCCTCCCTCTCGTATTGTT
>JAFMRP010000510.1 GCA_017354095.1 Ktedonobacteraceae bacterium | reverse complement strand
CGATAGGTACGTCCAGGGGATGTTTGCCGCCCCACCCATGGGTGAGTTCGAATAATCTTCGTCCCGCTACCAGTGCCCCGGTCTGTGTACTCGCTCCCTGCAATATATCGGCACTTTCCGATGGGACGTTGAGTTCAATCTTATCGTCGCCTTTTGGTACGGTAATATTGGTATCGCCACTCATCAGCCACTTAAAGACCTGATCAACCTCGTCGTGAGGTCCGGCGACAAAACCATCCAGTGACATTGAGAATCCTGTAGAGACTTTTCCCATAGCAATGCTCCTTTTTCTGAATTAGCGGCCTTTTTGTGAGAACATCTCTATGTTACCGTAAGGACGGGGAGGTTGTATTGTATCGAATGGCAAGCTCAGGCTGACGCGAGCGAATGATTTGAGCGGGCGTATACCCAATAAATTGCTTTAGCGATCTGGTCAGATGCGGCTGATCGAAGTAGCCAGCTTCATCCACGGTGTCGAGGATTGAGGCTCCTTGCTGTAAGAGGGTCTGGGCATGTTGGGCGCGTTTTATCTGCCGAATGTGGCTGGCGCTCAAGCCTGTCGAGCGCTTGAAATGATGGCGCAAGGTGCGCGATGGTATCTCTTCCTGGTGATTCTGGGGGTCCTGGTGATTTTGTAATAGCGCGTTCACGATAGGATCATAAGCCAGCACTCCGGCGCGCGCAAGCCTGTTTACGAATGTGTCCGCGTTTTCGTAATCGGGGAATTGCCATGTGGAACCGTCGAGCCGGAAGGATCGCTTTGATGCTGGCAGGATCGTCTCTGTATCCAGCAAGTGCTTTGTGGGCAGGAATGTGCCAAGCTTGAATTTGATCCATAGCAGTTCGGCGCCTTCGGTGTACGAGATCACGCCAGCGCTCGTCCATGGTCCGACGACCAGGAAGTCGGTCTTGCCATTCAGTTTACGTATGACCATGTGCCAGCAGGTCTCGGCGGGGCGAATCGTAGAACCATCCAGGACCGTATGACCATGCATAACGATTTCGACATAGGGCGAGTCTGATGGTCTTTCTTCGGAGAGAATGATCATGTTGCTCCTTCAATTCTCGTTAGTGATCTGGTTTGTTCTGGTTCGCGTGGTGCTGTTCAATGAGTGCGGTTATTTCCCTGCGCTGAAAATACTGTGCCCATCCCAGTGCAGTGGCCTTAAATTCGCTGTCTTTCAGGTCAAGGTTGTTGGGAACGGTTAGCAGTATCTTCGCCAGTTCGATATCGTCCCGCTGGACGGCGATGTGAAGAGGGGTGAGTTGCCCTTCTCCGCGCTGAATGTTGACCAGTTCTGGCTGCTCGATCAGTAACAGGTGAACTCGCTCTTTCCATCCTATGTCCCATGCGGAGAGAAGATCAAGGGGGACTTCGCGGCTGACGAGCCAGTCCACCGAAGCAGGCTGCCGGCAGTGAACGGCGATATCCAGGGGCGTCAGACCATTGGGTAGAGGGTCAGAGAGGAACCGGTTTTCAACATGTTTTCCTAGCTCGTCGAGCGCTATGAGATCGCCTCGTCCAACGGCTTCCAGAAAGAGCACCTGGTTGTTTGCCAATGGGGGAGCCGCGAGCGTCTTTGTGCGCAGATACCAGCTCGGACTGTATCCCATGGATTGAAAGCCAACTCGCCGGTAGACTGGCTCTCCCATTGGCGTGGCATTGAGCATGACATGATGGCATCCCATCTGCCGCGCAAGATTGCAGGACTCCCACGCCAGCGCGGTTCCGATCCCCTGGTTGCGAGCCGCTGGTATCACCGCCATAGCGAACAGGCCTGCTATCCCCCATTCGCCAGTCGTGACATTGAGCACGCAGCGCCCCACCACCTGATCCTGCTGCGCGGCGGCCAGGCTACGCACATGGCGGGGATACATTCGATGCAGGGCGGCGCGAGCTTTGCTCTGGTTCGCGGGATAGTAGGGGAGATCGTTCACCTGTCCGGCTGGTTCGTCCTCGACGATCTGTATGTCAAAGGAGGGGGAATGGGAATGCTGGTTAGAGAGATCACGAAGTTTGCACCACATCCAATGTGGTTGCCAGTTTGGTTCAAATCCGCGAGCGAACAAGCGCGCGGCCAGGTCACCTGGAGGGGCTGATGTGACATACCAGCAGATGGCTCCCTCAAGGGGATGTTGACGGCGATACCAATTCAGCGCACGGTCTAACTGGTCGCCAATCTGAAGAGGATTGACGGAAGAAATAGCCAGGTGTTCGCTCGTCCACGTGATGCCCGGTTCAGAAACCACCTCTTTTGCCCCGGCTTCCGCTGAGCGGGCAAACCAGGTCTGTATATTCAGGCTCAGTGCCTGCCACTGTTGCTCACGTGTTGGATCTATTTCCAGGAAGTGTACTTGAGAGTCTTTCTGATCCATGTGGCCTTCTTTCTCGCTCGTTGGGGTTGCTTTTTGCTTCTATCTACTGTATTCCATGTGCCGGTGCAAAACAAGGTAATATGACTGGTCAAACGAAGTTTGCCGGATGCGCTGCCGCGTGAAGTTTGACAAATTCCGATGGTACAAGGGAGGGCCCTACATTTCCTGAGGGCAAGGTGCAGGTGGGGACAGGTTCGTAGGGTCTGATGGTGAACCTACGGGTCCCCGCTAAAGCGGGCGGCTGCACCAGAGTGAGGTTGGGTCAGCAGGGGACGGGCTCAGCCTTCGGAGTTTCATGCGTGGTTCACACGACCGCTTTATGCCGTGATACATTTTTTAACTCGTCATTGTGACCTATACCGGTAGAAGGGGGAGGAGCCATTGGAGGGTCCATAGCGCTATCATTCCCACGATGATGGTTAGAAAGATCTTGCGTGTTCGCCAGGCTACCAGCGCGGCAAGGAGTCCGGCAATCCAGCGGGGATTCGCCAGCGAGACATTTATAGTACCCTGGGGGAGGAAAAGCTGTGGGAAGATGATCGCTGAGAGGACTGCGATCGGGACAAAACGCAGGATTTTTAGCAGAAGCGGGGGCATCTCTGTCCTGGCCAGGAACAGGATAAACGAGAGGCGAATAGCGTAGGTTACCAGTCCGATGCTTGCGATGAGCAGCCAGCCTGTCATGATTTCCTCTCTTCCTGCTTCTCATGGGAGATGGTTTCGCAGGGGGCATCACTGTTCTCCTGCTCGATTTCTGCGGCGGGTGATTTTCTTGGCCTGATCTCAACTAGTGTGCCGACCAGGATGCCACTCAAGGTGGCGACGAGCAGGCCGGCGTTCAGTGGTAGGCTGGCAGCCAATAGCGCGCAAAGGCCGGCAGTTGCTGCCGCGATACCCTCTGCTTTTTGCTTGAGCACCGGGACCACCAGGGCAATAAAGGTAAGAGGCAGAGCAAAATCCAGGGACCAGCTGGCGGGGACCTGTGCGCCAAGGAGGATGCCCGCGGCGGTACTTGCCTGCCACGTCATCCACAGTCCCAGCCCGGCACCCAGAAAATACCAGTGCCGATTGGTATTTGCGCCTGGTTGTTGGTAGTGGGTGATGGCGACTGCGTATGCCTCATCGGTTAGCAGGTAGGCCAGCAGCAGTTTCCAGCCGGTGTGGAGCCGCTTGAGAAAGGGGGCCACTGAGGCACTGTAGAGCGCGTGACGCAGGTTCACCACTGCAGCCGTGAGTAAAATGATCCCTGCAGGAACACCCGCTCCGAGCAGTTGTACGGTAAGAAACTGGGCCGAGCCGGCGAAAACGATAGATGACATCGCCTGGGAGAGACTGGCTGAAAGACCAGCGCTATGGGCGGAGACGCCATAAATCAGCCCAAATGGGAGCACGCCCATAAGGACGGGGCCGACCCCTTTGATACCAGCGAGAAATTCAGAACGTGGTGTAGTCATGCTCCCTATTTTACAGGGTTGCTCTGCTTACAGTCTTGTATGTTCTTGCTCTCATCTGCAGCCACGGGCATACTGTCCTGGTGTCACCCCAACGATCGCCTTGAAGTGCTTTGTCAGGTGGCTCTGATCGCTAAAACCCACAGCCTCGGCAACTTCTACCAGTGGCATCGATGCGGCGATCAGGCGTTTGGCCTTGCTCACGCGAATCTGGGTCAGGTAGTTATGAGGTGGAAGGCCAACCGCATTGCGAAAGACGCGCAGGAGGTGAAACGGGCTCCAGTTGACGAGCTGAGCGAGCCGGGCCAGGGTTACGTTCTCTGTGGAGTGCTCTTCCAGGTAGGCACGCACTCGCTGAACACTGGAACGTTCCACCGTGACGGGGCGCAGGACGAGGTTCGCGTCTGCGTGACGGCTGATTAACTGCGCAAAGGCCCAGAGCAGTTTAGACTCGCGCTCCAATGAAGAAGGGGAGGTTGCCAGGGTCGCATGGAGATCCAGGAGCAGGGAAGCGAGCCAGGGATCGTGGATCACGGCGGAGGGGAAAAAGGGGATGTCCCATGGTCGCCCGGCTGCCTGAGATGCGGCGCGCTGCAGCAGAGAGGCATCGGGATAGAGCATACGATATGTCCAACCCTGCTCCACGGCGGCAGACCCGGTATGCATTTCGCCGGGGTTGATGACGACGATCTCCCCCTGGGAAGCGACGTGTGTGCTTCTGCGATAGAGAAATTGTTCAGCGCCCTTCTCAAGCACTCCGATAGCGTAGCCCTCATGGGTATGGGGGGCAAAGGAGTGCGTCACATACGTTGCGCGCAGCAATTCAAGCTGATTGAGGGTGGGGTCACGCCAGAATGTGACCTGTTCCTGTCCTTTCATCATAGGGGACCTTACCGGTTGTATTGCTCATTTCACCTATTGATTAGCATCACTAT
>JAFMRP010000509.1 GCA_017354095.1 Ktedonobacteraceae bacterium | reverse complement strand
AGCACGCTCTGCCCATTGGGAAACGGTACCGTCAAGTGCCGCAGGAATTCTTCATCTAACTGGTCTGTGGGGCATTGCGTTAGATCCCCATAATCGCACTCGCGGAGCCGGACATCGGGCGCCAGGGGCAGGTTACGTCCAGTGAACGCGATCTCAGCGGTCATGGACGCACGCTGGAGGTCGGAGCAGAAAACGGCATCCAGGGCTTCAGTTGCATAGTGCTGTCCAAGTTCCAAAGCAAGCGCTCGTCCAAGCGCGGAAAGCGGTACATCAGCGTGGCCGGAGGCGCGTTTTGCCTCGTTATCGACGCTAGTCATATGAGGAGAATAGAAAAGTGTTAGCATATCTTCGGCTCCAGTCTTTACATGCCAATCATTCACGCGCCGTGTGCGCTTCTAACAGAGGGTGGGATTACAGTATGGCACATCTCGGCAGTAGATTGCCAGGAAAACGAGCAACAAGAGCGCGAAAGCCACTGAGTATTTCCGGGAAAGTGGTGATTTAGTGATAATTGGTTAATTCACATTATTTTTGAGACTTGCGTTTCCTACGGAAAAACGGCTGCACCCATCTTTTTGGGGGCGAAAACAGCCCCATTCTTCAATGAAAAACACGAGCATTTCAGTATAGTGGGGGTAGCGTCAGAAAGTGGCTAGTGCTATACTTGTAACAGAGACTACTCCAGCGGCGGATAACATGGTAGTTATCCGCCGCACATCGTTGCAGCGCGGCAAGATCCCCGACGTGACCCTGGTCGGTATATGTAAAAATTGTTGATAGAGAGATGGAGAGACCTGGCAGATGACAATACAAGAACAAAATGCTATTCCAATCCCACAGGTAGAGGCTCGAGTCCCCGTTCCAGCGCAAAACTTGCGTGTTCCGGGTCCGACCACGGTTCCTGAACAGATTCAAGCGGCCCAGGCTGCCCCAATGATCAACCACCGCGGCCCAGAGTTTTCAGCTATCGCCAAGCGCGTCACTGCGCGTTTACAGTACTTCTATCAGACCGAGTCGCTGGTCATGACTTACCCCGCTTCTGGAACAGGCGGCCAGGAGTGTGCCATTGTGAACCTCTTCTCACCTGGCGACCATGTTGTATCCATCACCATTGGCTCCTTTGGTGATCGTCTCGCAAAGATTGCCGTTGCCTACGGCCTGCAAGTGACGCGCATTGAATTCCCCTGGGGGCAGGCGGCTGATCCGGCGGCTGTCGAAGCTCGTCTGAGCGAACTGGCTCCTTATCGCGGCGTGCTGATAACGCATAACGAAACCTCCACCGGAGTCACGAACGACATTCGCACATTGGCCACCCTGGTGCGCAACCTCAGCCCCGATGCTCTAATCGTTGTTGACGCGGTAAGTTCGTTGAGTTGCATTCCTCTGGACATGGATTCCTGGGATCTGGACGTTGTCTTTACCGGCTCGCAAAAAGGCTGGATGTCACCGCCAGGCATCATGATGATCGCGGCCAGCCCACGCGCATGGGAAGCCAATAAAACCGCCAGACTCCCGCGCTTCTACTTTGATTGGGAAATGACACGCAAAATGTTGGCCGCTAAATGGCAGCACCCGTCAACTCCTGCGGTCTCCATCTTCTACGCACTGGATGTAGCGCTCGATATGATGTTGGAAGAAGGGCGCGAGGCCATCTTTGAGCGCCATGCACAGGCCGGTTCCTATGTGCGTGAACGCGCGAAAGGGATGGGCTTGCAACTGCTGGCTGACCATCCCAATGCTTCCAACACTGTGACCGCCATCAAGACACCGGATGGCATTGATACCAAAGCGCTGCTGAAACAATTACGCGAACAGGACCACGTCGTCTTTGCCGGTGGACAAGGCCCCCTCGAAGGTAAAATCTTCCGCGTTGGCCACCTTGGCTACTTCACCCTGTCTGAGCTTGAGCAAGCAATGGACGCGCTTGAGAAGAGGCTGCGTGAAGCTGGCTTCCAGGGATAGTGGGAGAGGGAGGAAACGAGATGACAGATACTGCAGAGACACCTGAGAACACTATTAAAATCTTGATTACTGATAAGGTTGCACCCGAAGGTGTGGAATACCTGCGCGCCCAGCTTCCCGACGCTCAAATTGATGAACGCCATGGCCTCTCGCCAGAACAACTCGCTGCCATTATCGGTGACTATCACGCGCTCGTTGTACGCAGCGAAACTCGCGTGACCGCTGATATCCTGGCGGCAGCTGGTAACCTGAAAATTGTTGGGCGCGCGGGCGTCGGTGTCGATAACATCGACACTGAAACGGCGACGCGCCGGGGCATCATGGTTGTCAACTCACCTACCGGCAATATTATCGCGGCGGCGGAACATACCATCGCATTGCTGCTGGGGCTGGCTCGCCACGTGCCCGCTGGTAATGCCAGCATGAAAACGGGCAAGTGGGAGCGCAGTAAATTCATGGGTGTTGAATTGCGCAACAAAGTGCTTGGTGTCATCGGGCTGGGCAAAGTTGGCATGGCCGTTGCCCGCCGTGCGCAAGGCCTGGAGATGCAAATTATCGCCTATGATCCCTTTGTAGCTCCAGAACAGGCGCGTAAAAATGGTGTTACAATGCTCAGCCTGGACGAGGTGCTACAGCAGGCTGATTTTGTCACGCTGCACACATCGCTCACCAGCGGTCCCAACAGCACACGTGGTCTGATCAGCGAGCGAGAGCTGGCGCTGATGAAGCCCGGAGCGCGCCTGATCAACTGCGCGCGTGGCGGCCTGATTGACGAAGCAGCTCTGCTCAAGGCGCTCAATGAAAACCGCCTGGCAGGTGCCGCGCTGGACGTATTCAGCCAGGAACCGGTAGGTGATAGCGAGATTCTGAAACAACTTACTGCCCACGAACATGTTGTTGTGACACCGCATCTGGGAGCCTCCACCGCCGAGGCCCAGGTCAGTGTAGCCCTTGATGTGGCGGAACAAATCGTAGCAGTTCTGCAGGGAGAATTCCCACGCGCAGCGGTTAACGCTCCGTTGATCCTCTCAGAGACCATGAAGATCCTCCAGCCCTATATGGATCTGCTCGAAAAAATGGGCCGTCTCTATACGCAGCTCCAACCCGGTCCTTTGAGCAAGGTTGAGTTATCCTACAGCGGTGATATTGCCAGCTACGATCTGCGCCCGCTGCAGGCCGCGCTGATCAAGGGTCTGTTAGAATCGGTCTCTGAAGCGCATGTCAACATGATTAACGCTCAGGTGCTGGCAAAGGAGTGGGGGCTGGAGATCGTTGAGCAGAAATCGACGACTCCTGAGCAATTCGCTAACCTGGTGACGTTGCGCGTTCCCAACGCTAACGGCTATCCATCTTCATTCGCCGGAAAACCGGGCTCGGGCGACGAAACGGTGGAAGTTCTTAGTGGAACTGTGCTGCATGGAGAGCCGCGTATTGTGCGTGTGGGGCGTTACTGGACCGAGTTTGAGCCAGAGGGCTACATCCTCTTCTGCCGCAACCTTGACCAGCCAGGCATGATTGGACGCGTCGGCACCGAATTAGGCAAAGCGAACATTAATATCCGCCACATGGATGTAGGGCCGAGCGTGCGCTCTGCTCGCCGCCGTTATGATCCCGGCAATCGGCCCGACACGGCACTGATGATTGTCCTGGTGGATGATCCTATCCCCGATAGCACGTTGGATGAGATCAGCAAAGCTGGTGACATCTTCGGCGTCACACTGGTCAAACTTTAACTTCGTCATCTGGAGGGCAGCTTTATAGGCTGCCCTTCGCTGGCTTGCTGCGCTCCTGCCTGGCCCATGCGACCTTCCCCAAACAGCCTTATAACGTTTCTTTTATGCACTACCCCGCTTCTAACAGGTCTCCCGACCGTTTTGTTTCGCATCTCCTTGCTTTGGTCGCGCGAAACTTCCACGCCAGGTAGCGCCTGAGAGCAAACATCACCATAACATATATGGCTATAAGCAGGGCCAAGATGCCCAGTGTTGGCAGTGTATACTCCTGAATCGCGCTCAGAGCCAGTTTCCAGCGCCGGCCCAGATTCCAGCCAATTGTCAGCAGCGCTATACACCAGATTGTCGAGCCACAGAGCGCGGCGAGAAAAAAGCGCCAAAACCGCATACGCGAGATGCCCGCAGGAAAACACGCAAATGGACGCACATAGGGAATCATGCGAGAGAAGAAAATCATCCACATGCCCGACTTATTAAACCAGTGTTCAACAATTTCTATTTTATCCGAACCAACGCGGAAAAACGACATTACACGCAGCAACGCCCGGCGGCCCCCGCGCTCACCCAGGGCATAGGCCAGGCATGCCCCGGCGACACTTCCACTCAGAGCAACACAGGCGAGGACAATATGATCCAGGCGGCCCATCGAAGCCATCGCGCCCATGAAGAGCAAAACAGTGGTATTCGCAATAGGCACTCCTGAACTCTCCAACATGAGTATAAGCGCCACGATGATATAGAGAATAAGAGGATTGCTATGCTGAACAAAATGTGTTATAGCCTGCATCACAGTTTCCCATTGCAAAAGCGTAATTCAATATTTATCAAGTATTTTTTATTCTGCTATGCGAATGTTTTTACCCTGCTATTCTGACGAATCATGCATGGATAGAGTTACACATCAGAACGTATCGACTATACCAACGTTTGTCACTGTCATTTTTCGTGGGGGGGGCGCCGTCCTCTGCTACGATATGCTGTGCCATGATTTCTGGTATACTCCTTGTATAGGGGACAACTTTTCACGTTGTAAAACGTAAGATTTTTTGTAGCTATATGGGCCACCTA